>NZ_CAURKP010000085.1:0-23281 GCF_963525155.1 uncultured Rhodococcus sp. | reverse complement strand
CCCAAGATGTCTACTACGGTCGAGGGCGGGTGCACACCGCCGCAGCGGACGCACTCGACGGCGCGATCACCAGGAAATCATGAAATCCAAAGTGTGGAGTAACGGTGGACCGACAAAAAGAAGGCCAGGTCCGAGAGTGTCGAAACATCCTCTGACCTGGCCTTGTGGAGCTGCCGGGAATTGAACCCGGGTCCTACGTTGAATCGCTAGGGCTTCTCCGTGTGCAGTTCGCTAAGTCTCTACTTGGATCTCCCAGTCTCGCGAACAAGCCAGGATGACGATCCCAGTCACTGTTTGATGTCCCATTCGACTCCGTGACCGAGCCGAACAGTAAAGCCCTCTAGCTGATGCCAGGAACCGGGTCGAGGGCAACCCCGGGCTGACAGACACGCTTCGCTACTTAGGCAGCGAGAGCGTAGTCGCGCTGATTGGAATCGGCGCTTATAGGTTTGCAGCGACGCTTACGGTGGTCTCTTGCCTGCACCGACACGCTTCCCCTAACTCAACACACGCAGTCGAAACCGTTCAGCCCCGTGTGTGCCCCGCGTCTTTCGTGGGGCTATTCACTATAACGCGCCGAAGTTCGGAAGTCATACCAATTAATCGGCGGCACTTTCCGTGTCCTTCGCCCCAGCTGATTCCTGCACCCCAGCCGTTTCCTGCACTGCAGCCATCTCACGCTCGGCGGCACCAGTGATGTTGGTGATCATCCCCTGGAAGACGACTCCATGGAAAGGCAGGATCGAATACCAGTACGCCCGACCTGCGAGCCCGCGAGGGAAGAAGACCGCACGCTGATCGAGATGCGAACCCACCGGCCGTCCGTCGGCACCGGCTGGGCCTTCTGATACTCGCAACTCCAACCATGCTCCGCCGGGGACCTTCATCTCGGCTCGCAGACGGAGCAACTTGCCTCGGTCGATTTCTTCGACCCTCCAGAAGTCCAGGGCTGCACCGGTGTTGAGCCGACGGGGATCGCGTCGACCTCGGCGCAGTCCGACCCCGCCGACCGCGCGGTCCATCCACCCCCGGATGGCCCACGCCAAAGGGAATGAATACCAACCATTCTCGCCGCCGATCGACTCGACGACCGACCAGAGGGTTTTCGGATCCGCAGCACAGTCACGTTCGCGGTGGTCTACGTAAACTGCCTCCCCTGCCCAGTCCGGGTCGGACGGAAGAGGATCGGACGGCGCTCCCGCGATCGTCGCACCGGACCACGCCGTCTCCACCTCACCGGTCTCGATCTTGCGAAGCGCCAAACGCACAGCTTCCCGGTACGGCGTGAGGCCCTCAGCGGGAGGCGGGATGAAGTCGTCGATGTCGTGGTTGTGCATCACCGCGTCGTTCTGCAGTGATTCGATCAGTGGCATCGCCAAGCCCTGTGGGATCGGCGTGACCAATCCCACCCAGTGACCTGCCAGACGCGGGGTGAGGACCGGCAAGACGAGGATGCGTCGGCGTACCAATCCTGCGACGTCGGCGTAGGTGTTCATCATCTCGCCGTACTGCATGACATCGGGCCCACCGATGTCGAAGGCGCGGTTGACCTCCGGCGTCGTCGCCGCGGCTGCGATCAAATAGTGGAGTACGTCACGCACTGCGATCGGCTGAATGTTGTTGTGCACCCACTTGGGTGTGGTCATCACCGGAAGTCGATTGGTCAAGTGGCGCACCATTTCGAAGGACGCCGAACCCGATCCGATCACCACTCCAGCTTGGAACACAACCGTCGGAACCTCGGAGTCGAGCAGGATCCGACCGACTTCGAGCCGGGACTGCAAGTGAGTCGACAACTCTCGGTCGGAGGGATGAAGCCCGCCCAGGTAGACGATCCGTCGCACCCCCGCATCGCGGGCAGCGGCGGCGACGTTCTCCGCGCTTCGCTTGTCGATATCCGAGAACGACCCTCCCCCACCCATGGCGTGAACGAGGTAGTAGACCACGTCGATATCGTCGAAAACACCTGAGAGGGTGGCACTGTCGGTCAGATCCCCGCGCTTGATCTCCACGGAATCGTGCCAGGGAACATCGCGTAGTTTCTCCGGGCTGCGCACCACCACTCGAACTCGATGACCCTCTTCGACCAGGCGAGGGGCAAGACGTCCGCCGATGTATCCGGTCGCACCCGTGATCAACACTCTCACTGCGTCCATCACCCCACGCTACGCACAATTCAACTGCGAAGCGCGAGTGCAACCCCGAGGTCGTCGTTGGTCAACATCATGTTGATCCCCGCTCCGGCCTTCGCCCCGGCGGCTGCGGCCATGATGACCTGGGCACCCGGGTCCACGACATTGCCCGCGGCGAACACGCCGGGCACGCTTGTAGCCCCCATCATGTCGACTGTGACGAAATCGCCCATCATCGTCTCGGCGCGCTGCGCACCGAATGCGCGCAAGATCGCATCGTTGGGGTCCATCGTGAGGGCGCCACCGACAAAGACCGCCGAACGCGCGACCACACTGCCGTCGGCCAACCGCACGCCCACCAACCGATCATCCTCGACGACGGGACCGGCAACCTCACCCTCGACGATCGAAATACCGCGAGCCGCAAGCTTTTCCCGATCTTCGGAACTCAGTTCGGTGATGCGATGAAGGAAGAGAACCACGTCATCGGACCACTGGCGAACCATGAGCGCCTGGTGCATCGCAAATTCCGCGCTCTTGGCGATCACGCCGAGCGACTGATCACGCACGCCGTACCCGTGGCAGTACGGGCAGTGCAACACATCGCGGCCCCAACGCTCGCCGAAGACTTCGAGTTCTACCGGTAGGCGGTCCGTCAGACCCGTCGAAACAAGCACCTTGCGCACCTGAATCTTGCTGCCGTCAGCCAGTTCTACCGAGAATTTCTCGCCGTCCCGTGTCACCGAGACAACGGTGCCGTCATGGAACTCGCCGCCGAATTTGCGGACCTCACCTCGGCCGATGGTCAACAATTCTGCCGGGTTCATGCCGTCACGGGAGAGGAATCCGTTCATGTGGTCGGCGGCCGCGTTCCGTGGCGATCCGTTGTCGAAAACGATCACGGACCTGCGTGCCTGACCGAGAATGAGTGCGGCGTTGAGGCCTGCCGCACCGGCTCCGATTACTGCTACGTCGAATGAGTTCTGCGTCATTAATCCAGAATGACAAGAGAACGCAGTCTTGACAAACACTGTTGCCACTTTGGCAAAATGAGTGCATGACCGAAACATCGTTCGAAGCCGTACTAGCCGGCATCGGCCCTCGCCTACGTGCGTTGCGCCAACAGTCCGACATGACCCTGGCCGATTTGTCGGAGACCACCGATATCAGCGTCAGCACACTGTCGAGACTCGAATCCGGTACTCGCCGAGCCAACTTGGAGTTGCTGCTGCCGATTGCCAAGGCACACGGCGTCCCGTTGGACGACCTGGTGAACAGCAAGATCAAGGACCCCCGCGTTCGAGAAGAACCTCGAACGGTCGGATGTATGACGGTCATTCCGCTGACCAGTCAACCCGGCAATCTGCAGGCCTACAAGATGATCATCTCGCCCACCGACGACGATCGCGAACCGGGATCCCACGAGGGCTACGAGTGGGTCTACGTTCTGTCCGGGCGCATCCGACTCCAACTCGGCGACCGGGATTTCATCATGGGCGCAGGCGAGGCCGCCGAGTTCGACACGCACATCCCGCACCGCATCAGTGCTGCCGACGGCCGGCCGGCCGAGGCGATCAGCCTCTTCGGAAAACAGGGCGAGCGGGTTCACCTACGCGCAGCGCCGGCCGACAGACGCGGCTGAAACGCTGGAACTGAAAACGCTGGAACTCGAAAAAAATCTAGGCGCCCGCGACGGCAATCATGCCGACTGCCGCCAGCGCCAACAGCATTCCCGCTTGTTGCACGCGGCTTACCCGCTCGCCCAGCATCACCATGGCGAGCAGAACTGTCGCAGCCGGATACAGCGAACCGATCACGCTGACCAGTGAAAGCATTCCGCCTTGGAAGGCGTAGATCATCGTCCCGTTCGCGACGACGTCGAGGACGCTGACATACACCGCGAGCTTGAGTGGCTCGCCTCGTGGGAGAACGAAGTGACCGGCCGCCAGCGCGACCAACCACACCACGACGGTCGCAGCGCCCCGCGATACGGCCAACGCCCACAGTCCGCTGCCCTCGCCGATCTGGTGAAGTGCGATGAACGAGAGTGCAAATGCGCCACCGCTTCCGACGGTCAGAAGAGCCACTTGTCTGGTGAAGCGGAGGGTGATTCCGCCGGCAACCTCACCCGCCGTGTCGTCAGGCGACTCGCGGCTGACCAGGACGACGGCGACCAGCGCGACGGCAATACCCAGGTACGCGATCAACCCCGGCCGCTCACCGAAAGCGAAGCCGACGAGCACCGGAATGCCCGCCACCAGAACAGCTGTCAGCGGCGAGACCACCGACATGGGGCCGGTTGCCAGCGCAAGATAGAACCACCAGACCGCCAGACCACTCGTGACGCCCGCGATCGCACCCCAGATCAGACCGTTCGGCGTCAGCGTCCCGGATACGAAAGGTGCTGCGATCAGAACGATGACGAGCGAGAGTGGATACGAGACGATCACCACACGCAGTGCGGCAACTCGTCGTGACGCAACTCCCCCGACGAAGTCGCTGACTCCGTAGGCAACTGCCGCCACGAGGGCAAGCAGGATGGAGGTCAGCGCATGCCCTTGATACGACGACCGAGCTCGCGGGTCACCTCGCGCTCGGCGGTGCGCTTGGCCATGTCCTGGCGCTTGTCGTAGTCCTGCTTACCCTTTGCCAGTGCGAGTTCGACCTTGACCTTGCCGTCGTTGAAGTACATCGACAGCGGGACCAGCGTCTGATTTCCCTCGCGGGTCTTGCCGACGAGGTGCTCGATCTCACGCTTGTGCAGCAGGAGCTTTCGGGTACGACGTGGCGAATGGTTGTTCCACGTGCCTTGCGTGTACTCCGGAATGTGCAACGAGCGCAACCACACTTCGCCGTTGTCCACCGTGGCGAACGCGTCGACGAGCGACGCCTTGCCTTCACGCAGACTCTTGACCTCGGTCCCGACGAGAGCGATGCCGGCCTCGTAGGTGTCGATGATCGTGTAGTTGTGGCGTGCTTTGCGATTGGTCGCAATGACCTTGCGGCCCTTTTCCTTCACTGTCCGGGCCTCTCAGTCCGCTGTCTTGCTGTCGAATGGTTCTTGCTGTTCCAGCATAGAAGCTCGTGCAAACCGATTATTCGCGGACGTACAGACGCAGCGTCACGTACGCCGTCACCGCGGCCATTCCGACACCGGCAAGTACGAGGATCGGCGAGACGAACAGCACGTCACTGTTGGATATCCGCGCCACGATGTTTGCTTCGTAGACGTCGGACAGGACCCCGTCGATGAAGACGTTCTTCGCCGTGAACAGTCCGGCAATGGCGAGCACCGCACCGATCAAGGCCGCCACGACGGCTTCGAGGAGGAACGGAAGCTGGGTGTACCACCGCGTCGCGCCGACCAACCGCATGATGTTGACCTCGGTACGCCGCGTGAACGCGGCGATCTGGACCATGTTGGCGATGAGCAGGATGGCCGCTATCGCCTGGACGATCGCGATCGCGAACGCTGCGTTGCGCACTCCACCGAGCACGCTGAACAGTCGGTCCACCAACTCGCGCTGATTGAGCACACTCTCGACGCCGGGCCTCGAACCGAAGGTGTCGTTGATGACGCCGAACCGCTCCGGGTCACTGAGCTTGACCTTGAACGACGCCGGGAAGCTGTCGGGGCTCACCAGGGCTGCCAGTTCGGGCTGGTCCTTGAACACGCGCTCGGTGGCGTCCTTCACGGCGTCTTCGCGGTTGAGGTACTGAACCGCGACGACGGACGGAGTCTGCTCGAGTTCCTTGCGCAACGAACTGCAGATCTCCTGCTCGCAACCGGGATCGGCCGAAGAGATGTCGTCGGTCAGGAAGATCTGCACCTCGACTCGTTCGAGGAAGATCTGCTGGGTCTTGCCTGCCATCTGCACGACCAGCAGACCACCGCCGAAGAGTCCGAGGGAGATCGCCGTCGTCAAGATCATGGCGATGGTCATCGTGATGTTGCGGCGTAGGCCGGTCAGGACTTCGCTGAAAATAAAGCTGGCGCGCATCGGGGAATCCGATTCCTTTTCGAGAGGCCGGTTGTTTCACGACAACCGGTGGGCGTACGGGACGTGTGGTCGTAGTCGGCGCTACCTGCCGACGCCGTACACACCCCGCGCTTCGTCTCTGGTCACCTTGCCGAGATCGAGTTCGATGACGCGTCGACGCATGGAGTCGACGATGTGGTGATCGTGGGTCGCCATCACGACGGTGGTGCCGGTGCGGTTGATCCGCTCGAGCAGCAGCATGATGTCCTGGCTCGTTTCGGGGTCCAGGTTGCCGGTGGGCTCGTCGGCGAGCAGCACGAGAGGGCGGTTCACGAATGCGCGGGCGATGGCGACGCGCTGCTGCTCACCGCCGGAAAGTTCGGTGGGCAGTCGATCGGCTTTGCCGGCCAGACCGACCATGTCGAGAACCTCGGGCACAGTGCGCGCGATGACGTTGCGGGGCTTGCCGATGACTTCCAACGCAAAGGCCACGTTCTCGGAGACCGTCTTCTGCTGAAGCAAGCGGAAGTCCTGGAACACACAGCCCATGCTCTGGCGAAGCTTCGGCACGCGGCGGGCCGCCAACTTGTTGACGTGGAAATCCGCGACCTCGATGTCGCCGGACGTGGGCGACTCCATCTTGAGCAGCAACCGCATGAACGTCGACTTGCCGGAGCCGGAGGGCCCGATGAGGAAGACGAACTCCCCCTTCTCCACCTCCACACTGACCTTGTCGAGCGCCGGCCTGGTGGAGGCCTTGTAGGACTTCGACACATTCTTCATGCTGATCACAACTAGCCAGTCTAGCCGTTATCTAACGGTGACCTTGGCGCCACGCGCGAGCACCCTCGTCCTTATCCGGTACCGGTGGTCGCGGGTGACTGCGGCACAGACGTCGGTGCCTGCATCGCCGCGCCAGGTTGGGGAACGGTCGTCGTCGCCGGAGTGGTCGGCACCGTGGTCGCGGACTGTTCGGCGTTGCCCGGCGCAGGCGCGGGACCCGAAGTCGGCGTCGGAGAACCTGAGCTGCCCGTGCTCGATTCCGGAGACTGGGTCTCGGACGTAGTCGTCGGCTCGGTCGAGGACGGCACGGGGGTCGTCGTCGACGGTTTGACCGAGGGCGCGACGTAAGGCTCGGTCTGCGACGTGTCCACGCTGGGCGGTGGTGTCACTGCGGTCGGGTCCTCAGGATTGAGATACGTATGCAACAGATACGTCAATATCCACGCCACGATGAGAATGAAGGTAGAGGTTCGCATCCGGCCGCCGAAAATCCGGGACGGGAGCCAGTCCAGGTGAAACAGTCGGTCGAGTCCGCGGCGCGGTTCCTGATCGGTCATTCGCTCGCCTCCTCGGTCCGTACGGTGTGCAGATCCGGTGACACCGTGATCCCCTGACGTCGCAGTGCTGCGGCGACGCGGACGCGAAGAGCGCGTCCGACCTGGAACTGTTTGCCAGGGAGTGTGCGCGCGACCATCCGCACGTTGACCTGATCGACCTCCAGGCTTTCGACGCCCATGACCGTGGGCTCGTCGAGCAGCAGTTTCTTGAGTCCGCGGTCGGCCATCGCGTCGACTCCGACCTGGCGAAGCACCTCGTTGACCCGGGTGAGATCGGCGGTCGCCGGAACCGGAACGTCGATGACGGCGCGTGCCCAATCCTTGGACAGGTTGGTCGCTTTCACGATCTGGCCGTTGGGAACGGTGATGACCTCGCCGTCGGAGTTCCGCATCCGCGTCACGCGCAGGGTCACGTCCTCGATGACACCCTCGGCGTCGTCGGAGGAGCCGGTGATCGCAAGCCGGACGGTGTCACCGAAGCCGTACTGACGTTCGGTGATGATGAAGAAACCGGCAAGAATGTCCTGCACGACGCGCTGTGCACCGAAACCGAGCGCCGCACCGAGAACGGTCGCCGGCGCGACGAGACTTCCGATCGGCAGGTTCAGTTGGTCGAGAACCTTCAGCGTCGCGATCACGTAGATGAACGTGATGACCACCCAGGTGATGACCTGCGCGACCGAGTGACGATGCTTGGTCGCCTCGGAACGAACCAGCGCATCGCCCAACTGATAGTTGGAGTCGATCTGGTCGGTGACCTTGTTGCCTCCCCAACTGACCAACCGGGCGAGAATCATCGCCCCGAGCACGGTCATGAGGACGGACAAACCGGTGGTTTGAAGCCAATCGAGCAGGTTCTGCCCAGGTCGAAGTAAAGTCATCGTGCCTTTCGGTATCCGAACGCTATGCGGACTGGTTCTCGCTCATGCGCCAGCGGATGCCGGCCTCGAGGAACCCGTCGATGTCGCCGTCGAGCACTGCCGACGGGTTGTTGACCTCGTACTCGGTACGCAGGTCCTTGACCATCTGGTACGGATGCAGAACATAGGAGCGCATCTGGTTGCCCCACGAGCTGCCGCTGTCGCCCTTGAGCGCATCCATCTCGGCGCGCTCTTCCTGACGCTTGACCGCGAGCAGCTTGGCTTGCAGGACGCGCATCGCCGACACCTTGTTCTGGAGCTGCGACTTCTCGTTCTGACAGGTGACGACGATTCCCGTCGGGATGTGTGTGAGTCGAACGGCGGAGTCCGTCGTGTTGACCGACTGGCCGCCGGGACCGGACGAGCGGTAGACGTCGACGCGGATGTCGTTCTCGTTGATCTCGATGTGGTCGGTCGTCTCGACGACCGGCAGTACCTCGACCTCGGCGAACGACGTCTGACGACGCCCCTGGTTGTCGAAGGGACTGATGCGAACGAGCCGGTGGGTGCCCATCTCGACAGACAGCGTGCCGTACGTGTACGGGCCCTTGATCGCGAACGTCGCGCTCTTGAGTCCGGCTTCTTCGGCGTACGACGTGTCGTAGACCTCGACGCCGTAGTCGTGCTTCTCCGCCCAGCGGATGTACATACGCATGAGCATCTCGGCCCAGTCTGCAGCGTCGATACCGCCGGCACCGGAGCGGATGTTGATGAGCGCGTCGCGCTCGTCGTACTCGCCCGAGAGCATGGTCTTGACTTCCATCGCCGCGATGTCGTCTCGCAGGCTCGCGCGCTCGGCGTCGGCGTCGGCCACCGCGTCGGGGCCTTCGTCTTCTGCCAGTTCGTAGAGGATCGGCATCTCGTCGAGTCGCTCGCGTAGTGCCACGATCCGGCGCAGCTCGGCCTGCGCGTGGGAGAGCTGGCTCGTGACCTGCTGGGCGTGTTCCTGGTCGTTCCACAGACCCGGGTCGGCTGCCTGGTGCTCGAGCTCGTCGATGCGTCGGCGCAGCTCCTCGACGTCCACAACCGATTCGCAGGTGCGAAGGGTGGTGTCGAGGGCGTTCAGGTCTGCAATTACGTCGGGATGCACGGTTCTCAAGGCTACCGGGTGCCGACCTCGGCCCTGCCGCCCGTCACGTATTGGGATCACCGGGACTGGAAGCCTTGCCAACGTCGCTCCGAGGGAACCTACTGGAACGATGACTGTCACCGACGAATACCTGCAGAACAACGCCGCCTACGCCGAGCAGTTCACCGGACCGCTCCCCCTCCCACCCAGCAAACACGTCGCCGTACTCGCCTGCATGGACGCCCGCATCGACGTCTATCGGGTGCTGGGAATCAAGGAAGGCGAATCGCACGTCATCCGCAATGCGGGTGGAGTCGTCACCGACGACGAGATCCGATCCCTGGCCATCAGCCAGCGTCTGCTGGGAACTACCGAGATCATCCTCATCCACCACACCGACTGCGGAATGCTGACGTTCACCGACGACGACTTCAAGCGATCCATCCAGGACGAGATCGGCATCAAACCAAATTGGGCTGCCGAATCGTTTCCCGACATCGACGAGGACGTCCGTCAGTCGTTGAAGCGCGTCGAGAACAGTCCGTTCGTCACCGCGACGACCTCCCTACGCGGATTCGTCTTCGACGTCGCAACCGGAAAGCTGAACGAGGTCCTCCCCGATTGAGCCGGTAGGTTGTGTACCCGTGACCGATCGCGCATCCGACCTCGCACTCGCCCTCCGTATCGCCGACGAGGCTGACGCGATCACTCGCGCCCGCTTCGGCGCCCTCGACCTTCGAGTGGACGACAAGCCGGACCTCACCCCCGTCTCCGACGCCGATCTGGCTGTCGAGCGAGCAGTGCGCGCGACGCTCGGTGAGCATCGTCCTGCGGATTCCGTACTCGGCGAGGAATTCGGCGGCGACGCAGTCTTCGAGGGCAGACAGTGGGTTGTCGACCCCATCGACGGGACCAAGAACTTCGTCCGCAACGTACCGGTGTGGGCCACGCTGATCAGCTTGCTCGAGGACGGCGTCCCGGTCGTCGGCGTCGTGAGCGCACCTGCACTGAATCGGCGATGGTGGGCTGCAACAGGTTTGGGTGCACATACGTCCTTCGGGGACAGTGATGCGCGGGCGATCCAGGTATCCGCCGTCGATCGCAGCGAGTCAGCGAGCCTGAGCTTCTCGAGCCTCTCGGGGTGGAAGGACCGCGGAATTCGCGATCAGTTCGTCGAACTCACCGACCACGTCTGGCGCGTGCGCGGTTACGGGGACTTCTTCTCCTACTGCCTCGTGGCCGAAGGCGCCGTCGACATTGCTGCCGAACCCGAGGTGTCCCTGTGGGATCTGGCAGCGCTCGACGTATTGGTCCGTGAGGCCGGCGGCGCGTTCACCGATCTGGACGGCGGCGCAGGTCCGCACGGCGGCAGCGCGGTCGCCACCAACGGACTGCTGCACGAAGACGTTCTGGCCCGCCTGCGGTAACACCCGAGTACCAGAACATCCCACCCGCCGCAAGGGTCCGAGGGAGGAGTTCCGACAGGCCCGTCGGCAGGATTCGGCACGACATCTCGGCCCGTTGACTGGAAGTAGTTGATCACGCACTACTTCCAGGAGAACGATGAACCGGATTTCCAGGCGCACGATTCTGTTCGGTCTGGCCGCAGCGCCCCTCGGGCTCGCGGTGGGCTGCGGCGCCGACCCGGCAGCGAAGAGCGCCACGTTGGCGGTGGCCGGAACTTCGCGTCCGCTACCGATTCCGCCGCTTGCCGAATCCACCGTCGACGACGCCGGTGTTCGCCACTTCACACTTCGTGCCGGTGCCGGGACCACCGAGATCGTCGCGGGAAAACTCACCGACACTTGGGGTTTCAACGGATCCATTCTGGGGCCGACCGTCCGCGCCGAACGCGGAGAATCTGTCGCATTCACGATCGACAACACACTGGCAGAGCCCACGACCGTCCATTGGCACGGCATGCATCTGCCCGCCCGATACGACGGCGGCCCGCACCAGACCATCGAAGCCGGCGGACGCTGGGAACCGGCGTGGACGATCGGCCAGTCGGCGTCGACGCTCTGGTATCACCCACACCCGCACGGATCCACCGAACGGCACGTGCAGCGCGGTCTCGCCGGACTGTTCCTGATCGACGACGCCGACACGCGGGCGTTGGACATCCCCAAAACCTATGGTGTCGACGATGTTCCGCTGATCATCCAGGATCGTCGATTCCTCGCCGACGGCAGCTTCGACGAATCGGATCCGACCGACATAGGCCTGCTCGGCGACACGATCGTCACCAACGGCATCTCCGACGCCTACCTCGACGTCACCACCGGGGTCGTCCGGTTACGCATTCTGAACGGCTCTTCCGGCCGTCTCTACAACCTGGGGTTCCCCGACGACCGCACGTTCGATCTGATTGCCACCGACGGCGGACTGCTCGAATCACCTATTGCGATCAAGCGGATTCAGCTCAGCCCCGGCGAACGAGCCGAGATCGTGGTTCGCGTCGACCCCGGTGCGACGACCACACTGGTGTCGTTCCCGATCGAGGACGGCGGTGGCGTGAGTTCCTCCGACGCCGAGAACTTCGGCATGAACGACCGCTTCGACATCATCGAACTGCGGGGCGTTGCCAGCCGCGCGTCACGGTCGACTCTCCCGGCGCAGTTGGCCGTACTGCCGCGTCTGGATCCGTCGAAGGCAAGCGTTTCCCGAACCTTCGATCTGCAGTGGTACATGATCAACGGGCAACGAATGGACATGAACCGCATCGACTTCGAGGCCGAGGTCGGCGCGACCGAGGTGTGGACGATCACCAACAAGGACAACTGGCCACACAATTTCCATGTCCACGACGTACAGTTCCAGATCCTCGACGTCGACGGTCGCACTCCCCCGCCGCACTTGCGCGGACTCAAGGACACCGTCTACACACCGCCGGGCAGCAGGGTTCGCGTCGCACTGCAGTGGTCCGAGTACACCGATCCCACCTTCCCGTACATGTTCCACTGCCACCTGCTGATGCACGAGGACCAAGGGATGATGGGCCAATTCCTCGTCCTCGAACCGGGACAGAAGGCGGCTCCGATGCAGATGGACATGCCGATGGACATGCCGATGCCTGGTTCGCACTCCGGTCACTGAAAGTTCTGCAAGTGGTACACAGCGAGGCGAACCCGATTGTCGCAACCGGTCTTCGACATCAGGTTCGCCACGTGTGTCTTCACTGTGGTCACACCCAGATGCAGCGTGTCCGCGATCTCCTGATTGCTCTTCCCTTCTGCCACCAGCGCGAGGACCTGCGATTCGCGATCGGTCAACGGAACCTTCTCCGTCGCAGCAGTGTCTGCGATACCACCGATCACCGCTCGATCCACAACGCGGCGGAGAAGTTCCGGAGTGAACACCATCTCGCCCTCGGCGATCCGCCGAATGGCACCGAGCAACTCGGCGGGTTCGGTGTCCTTGACGAAGAATCCCGAAGCCCCCGCGGCGAGTGCGGGATACAGATGATCGTCGTCGTCGAAGGTGGTCAGCACGAGGATGCGCGCTCGACGACCGGCCTTGACGATCTGCTGCGTGGCGCCGATCCCGTCCAGCCCAGGCATTCTCAAGTCCATCAGAATCACGTCGGGATCCAATTCGGCAGCGAGTGCTACCGCCTCGACGCCGTTCGACGCCTCACCGGCCACGGTCATGTCCTCGGCTGCCGCGCACAGCATCCGCAAACCGGCGCGCACCAGTCGCTGGTCGTCGACGATCAGCACGCTGATCACGAGACACCGCCCGAGACAACGAGTGGAATACTCACGTGCACTTCCCATTTCCCGTCACTGTTGGTGCCCGCGGTCATCTCGCCGCCGACCAACTCCGCACGCTCCCGCATTCCCACCAGGCCATGACCTGCACTCCGAGGCGATCCCTCGACGTCGTTGACAACCCTGACATGCACCCGGTTGTCTTCACGACCGACCGAGACCGATACCAGCCCCTTCTTGTCGCCATGCTTCATGACGTTGGTCAGTGATTCCTGAATCACCCGCAACAACGTCAGCCTCCCGATCGCGTCGAGATCGGCTGCGCCTGACTCGACATTCTCCTGGGCATCGAAGACTGCCTGCACCTCGAAACCCGCCGCACGCACACGATCTATCGCCGCCTCGATTTCCGCCTCGACGGCATCCGGCTCGACCAGAGCGACCTCACCGAGCGAAGGATCACGAAGTGCGACCAGGAGGCGACGGATATCGGCCAGCGCATCCGACGCCGTCGCACGCACATCCGCGAGGACCTCACGCACGGCCTCGTCCTGGGGCGCCAAGACATGTTGAGCCACGCCGATTCTCAGGACGATCGATGCCATGTGGTGCGCAACCAGGTCGTGCAGTTCGCGGGCGAGCGCACTGCGCTCTGCAGCGCGGGTCTGCGCAAGATTGTTCGCGGCCAATTCACGCTGCGAGCGTAGATACAGCCCGAGCAGCAGTGGCAACCCCACGTACGCAAGCACTTTCACAGCCGTCGTGACAGACCAGAACGCTTCGTGAGATTCGAACCAGATCCCCGCGAGCACCGAACCGCACCATCCTGCTGCCGATACGGCAACCATTTCTCTACGCTCGGCCCGCATCGTGACGTCGACGACGGCGACCGCCCCGAGATACGGAACAAGCTCGGACAGCCCCCAGGCGTCGGCGACGAACATCGGAACGGCGAGCGCCGAGATGACCAGGGACGCGAAGACCGGCCATCGACGGCCGACGGCGAAGGCGAGCGCCGACAGCATCGACAGTATCCAGTAGGTGAGGGGAACTCGATACTCCCCCGGATACGTGCTGGCGATCAACAGGCACGGGACCACCACCAACGGCGTGTAGCGCACGTACCGCTGTATCCGATCTGGCACCTCTGTCCGGTTCACCCCTCGAGCCTATGACGCGCATCATTTCGCGGTTTCTCGACAACAGACCTTACTGATGAGTAAGATAAGGATCGTCCAACGCCCCAACACCGAGAAACAGCTGGTGATCATGACCAAGCAAGACAGTGTTGCCCCCGACAAGAGCGCTCAGCGCAGCGAATCGGGCGCGCAGCGCGGCGGCGCCAAGGGTGCGCCCCGCGACACGTCCGCCGTCGGCCTGAACCCGATCAAACGCGACGCCATGGGCGCAGCCATGCGTGTGCTTACCAAGATCACCGGTTCGGAACTGGCCGAGAAGTTCAATCTGCGTCAGACCATCGATCGCGTGACCTACGAGGGCACCAAGACGGGCTTCAAAACCCTGGGTGCCGCCACTCGAGGATTCCAGAAGGTCTCGGGCAACGGCGCACCCAAGCGCCTGCCCGACAACCCGAGCAAGAACGCCGACTACTTCGATCTGACCCCCGACGACGACCAGAAGATGATCGTCGAGACCGTGCGCGAGTTCGCGGCCGAGATCCTGCGTCCCGCAGCGCACGACGCCGACGGCGCAGCGCAGGCACCCGCCGATCTCTCCAAGCGCGCAGCCGAGCTCGGCATCACGCTGATCAACGTTCCCGAAGAACTCGACGGAGCAGCTGCCGATCGCGGCGCAGTCACCAATTCTCTTGTTGCCGAGGCACTTGCGCACGGAGACATGGGGCTTGCACTTCCGATCCTCGCACCCAGCGGCGTTGCGGTCGCACTGACGCAGTGGGGCACCGACGCGCAGCAGAAGACCTACCTTCCGGCCTTCACCGGCGAGCAGGTCCCCGGCGCAGCAGTAGTGGTCAACGAACCACGCGCACTGTTCGATCCGTTTGCCCTGCAGACCAAGGCAGTTCGCTCCCCCAGCGGCTACAAGCTCAACGGCGTCAAGAGCTTGGTGCCCGCCGCGGCTACGTCCGAACTCTTCGTCATCGCCGCAGAACTCGACGGGAAGCCGTCCTTCTTCATCGTCGAATCCGACACCAAGGGACTCGTCGTCGAAGCAGATCCCAGCATGGGTCTGCGCGCCGCAGGCCTGGGTCGCCTGATCCTCACCGATGTCGCTGTGTCGGAGTCCGCACTGCTCGGCGACGGTGACGCCGAGCAGCGCAAGGCCGAATACGCCGACGCGATTCGCCTGGCTCGCCTCGGTTGGGCGTCCATGGCCGTCGGAACCAGCCAGGCAGTTCTCGACTACGTGATTCCGTACGTCAACGAGCGCGAAGCGTTCGGCGAGCCGATCAGCCACCGCCAGGCGGTTGCCTTCATGGTCGCCAACATCGGCATCGAACTCGACGGACTGCGTCTGGTCACGCTTCGGGGCGCTTCACGCGCCGAGCAGGGCTTGTCCTTCGCTCGCGAATCCGCTCTGGCCCGGAAGCTGGCTTCCGAGAAGGGCATGCAGATCGGCCTCGACGGTGTGCAACTCCTCGGTGGACACGGGTTCACCAAGGAACACCCGGTCGAGCGCTGGTACCGCGACCTCCGTGCCATCGGCGTTGCCGAGGGCATCGTCCTCATCTGACGCCGCTGAACTTCCAGGAGAACCACGATGATCAACCTCGAACTTCCCAAGAAGCTCAAAGCATCAGCGAACCAGGCACATCAGGTCGCGGCGCAGATCTTCCGACCCATCTCACGTAAATACGATCTTGCCGAGCACGAGTACCCCGTCGAGCTCGACACCATGGCCGCCATGGTCGAAGGCCTCTCCGATTCCGGTGGAGACATCGGCGGTGCCAGCGGTGGACGGTCAGATGCGAGCGCCAAGGGCGGCAACGCCAACGGCGGCAACATGTCTGCGCTCCTCAACTCGCTCGAAACATCTTGGGGCGACGTCGGACTCATGCTCTCGATCCCCTACCAGGGGCTCGGCAACGCCGCGATCGCCGCAGTGTCAACCGACGAACAGCTCGAACGTTTCGGCAAGGTGTGGGCCTCGATGGCCATCACCGAACCGAGTTTCGGTTCCGACTCCGCCGCAGTGACCACCACCGCCGTTCTCGACGGCGACGAGTGGGTTCTCAACGGCGAGAAGATCTTCGTCACCGCCGGTGAGCGTTCGACGCACATCGTCGTGTGGGCGTCGGTCGACAAGTCGAAGGGCCGAGCGGCCATCAAGTCGTTCGTCGTTCCGCGTGACGCACCGGGCCTGAGCGTTGCTCGCCTCGAGCACAAGCTGGGCATCAAGGCCTCCGACACCGCAGTACTCCTGCTCCAGGATTGCCGCATTCCCGCGGACAACATCCTCGGCAGCCCGGAGGTCAACGTGGAGCAGGGCTTTGCCGGCGTCATGCAGACGTTCGACAACACCCGGCCCCTCGTTGCAGCCATGGCCGTCGGCGTCGGACGCGCAGCTCTCGAAGAACTGCGCGGCATCCTGACCGAAGCCGGTGTCGAGATCTCCTACGACACACCGGTCTACAACCAGCATGCAGCTGCAGCCGAGTTCATCCGTTTGGAAGCCGACTGGGAGGCCGCGTACCTGCTGTCTCTGCGCGCGGCGTGGATGGCCGACAACAAGAAGCCGAACTCGCTCGAAGCGTCCATGTCCAAGGCGAAGGCCGGCCGCACCGGCACCGACGTGACGCTCAAGGCAGTCGAGTTGGCCGGCACTTACGGCTACTCGCAGCGCCCGTTGCTCGAGAAGTGGGGCCGCGACTCGAAGATTCTCGACATCTTCGAGGGCACCCAGCAGATCCAGCAGCTGATCGTCGCACGCCGCCTGCTCGGAAAGTCTTCCGCCGAACTGAAGTGACGGTCGAACTGAAGTGACGGTCGCACGGACCAGATCCCGAAACACTCCGCCCCGCCACCTTTCGAGGTGGCGGGGCGGAGTGCTCGGTCGCCATCGTGAAACTTCACCACCGAAACCAGATTGCGCATTAGTGTGTAATCAGTCCTACAACGACGCTCGGAAGAGGTTCACGTATGCCCGGATTGGTCACCAAGGTCACTGACACCATCGGCGCGGCGGGGGTCATGTTCCGAGCCGGACTCGTCCCGTTCCCTCGCCTCGATCGCGGACTCAAATCCATTGCAGCCGTGGACAAGTACGGACCCTTTGCCGGGCCGGTCCATGCACACGCCGAGAACGGCTACGACGCGGTGGCGATCATCGACGAGCGCGGACCCATCACCTATGCCGAGCTCGAGCGTCAGAGCAACGCGTTGGTCCGGGCGTGGCAGGCCGACGGCATCACCTCCGACTCCGTCATGGGTGCGATGTGCCGTAACCATCGAGGTTTGGTCCTGACCATGCTGGCAGCAGCGAAGAACGGAACGAAGCTCGTTCTCATGAACACGGGCTTCGCTCGGCCCCAACTCGTGGACGTCGCAGCGCGTGAGAAGGTGGTCGCCTTCGTCTACGACGACGAGTTCGCGGACATCGCCGATGCCTTGCCGGACGACGTCGTCGTCTATCGTTCCTGGCCAGAGGGCACGGCCGCTGACGGTTCCATGGCAGCCACTCTCGACGAGGCCATCGCCGGACGCACCACGTCGTCGGTGCCGGCACCCGAGAAGAACGGTGGCTTCGTCCTCCTCACCAGCGGCACAACGGGAACTCCCAAGGGTGCGCCGCGTGGCCACACCTCCCCTCTCGCGTCGGCGCAGTTCCTCGACCGCGTGCCGTTGCGCCGCGGACAGACAATGATGATGGCGGCCCCCGCCTTCCACGGAACCGGTGTCTCGCAGTTCGCTCTCGCGTTGGCGCTCGGCCAGACCGTCGTCATGCATCGAAAGTTCGATCCGGAGAACACGATCAAACTTGTCGCCCAGTACAAGTGCGACAGTCTGGTCGTGGTCCCGACGATGCTCACTCGCATCATCGACCTCGGTCCCGACGTGCTGTCCAAGTACGACACGTCGAACCTGAAGATCATCTTCTCGGCAGGTTCGTCACTCTCACCCGACCTGTGCAAGCGAGTCACGGCCTCGTTCGGGTACGTCCTCTACAACCTGTACGGATCCACCGAGGTCGCAGTGGCCACCGTCGCGACTCCCGAGGATCTGACCATTGCGCCGGGAACCGCGGGCCGCGCTCCGGTGACCTGTCACGTCGAACTGTTCGACGAGAACAACAAGAAGATCACCACCCCACACACGATCGGCAGGATCTTCGTCGCCAGCGGACTGAGCTTCGAGGGATACACCGACGGGCGTGACAAGGAACGCATCGACGGACTTCTCTCGACCGGCGACGTGGGACACTTCGACGCCAACGGCCTCCTCTTCGTCGACGGCCGCGACGACGACATGATCGTCTCCGGTGGCGAGAACGTCTACCCGCTCGAAGTCGAGAACCTGCTCGCCGATCGCGAGGACGTCTTGGAAGCGGCAGTCATCGGAGTCGAGGACGCCGACTTCGGGCACCGCCTGCGAGCGTTTGTGGTCGTCGCCCACGGCGCCGACCAGAACTCCGACGAGCTGAAGGATCACGTCCGGTCGAATCTCGCGCGCTACAAGGTTCCCCGCGAGATCGTCTTCATCGACGAACTTCCCCGCAACGCCACCGGAAAGCTGTTGCGCCGCGTCCTGATCGAGATGGAGATCAGCGAAGACTGAGCACAGTCACAAAGCGCTGAGCGTGCGGATCAATTCCGCCTCGTCGACGCGAGTGGAGTGCCCGTCGCGGAGCACGACCTCGCCCGCAACCAACACCGTGTCCACTATCTGACGACTGCCCGTCGTGAGAATGGACGCGCCCGGATCTCGCACCGGGAGGCAACCGAAGTCGCGTTCGAACCGAATCATGGTGAGGTCGGCGGGATCGCCCACGGAGATCCCGCCGGACCTGGCCGGCAGACCGAGTGCTGCGTTTGCACCGCCGGATGCGATGTCGATCATGGCTTCGAAGCCGAGCAGGTCGGCGCGGCCGCGCGCGGCTCGCTGCACGTAGGCGCCGGTGCGCAGCGTCTCGAGCATGTCCTGAGTGTCGTTGCTGGCTGCGCCGTCCACACCCAACCCCACCGCGATCCCCGCGTCGAGGAAACTCGGGACGGGCGCGATTCCGCTACCGAGGCGCATGTTGCTGACGGGGTTGTACGACACTCCGACGCCGCGCTCCGCCAGCACCTTCTGACCACGGTCGTCGAGTTCGACGCAGTGGACCGCCAGCACCCGGTCCCACAAGAACCCATGGGAATCCAGGTAGTCGACCGCGTTCATGCCCGCGTGTTCGGTACACATCGTGTTGTCGGTCTGCGTCTCGAGCAGGTGAATCGAGACCGTCAGGTCGCGAGCCTGCGCGAACTCACGCACTTCGGACATCCCATCCGGGGTCAGCGAACGTGGGTTCGGTACCGCGACTGCCACGTCGACGCGGGAACCTGCGACGTCGCGCATCATCTGATCCGTATGTGCGAGAACGTCTCCGAGTGGTTGCATGAGCCGCGGATCGAAGCCCCACTTCCTCGTCTTGTCCGCCCGGTCTGCGGTTCCGCGTCCCAGTACGGCACGAATCCCGGTGTCGTGCAACGCCCGGATCACAGCGTCGTGAACCTCGCTGGACGGATGCGGCCACATGTGTTCGACCAGGGTGGTCGTACCGCTGCGCAATGCCTCCAGCGAGGCTGCGACAGTGGCCGTGTATGCGCGCTCCGGCGTGATCTGAACCGACTCTTCTGCGACCGCGAGAAGCCATTCGAGAAGCGGTGTCCCTTCGGCGATCCCACGCATCAGTGACTGCTGAAGGTGCGTATGGGTGTTGACGAAGCCAGGGATCAGATACGCCCCCGATCCGTCCACACTTCCAGGTGTGGCGGTGCCGGTCGACTTCTCGATCGATTCGACCACCCCATTCGAGACGACGACGTCGTGGCCGGTCAGCCATTGCCCGCCGCTGTACAACGTCACGTCCCGGATGATCGCGTCGGTCATGTTCTTGGGCGCGGTAGTCATCGCCAGTTCTCCTGAAAGTGTGTGACGGAACGGATACGGATCAACGCGCGAAGTTCGCGCGCACTCGCTGGTCGATGTAGTCCTCGGCAGTGATCGGCGGGTACTTGCCCGCCGGCCCCTCGATGGTCACGTCGCGGTTCGCCTGAGCGAAGAACGCGAGGCTGTAGCGGGCTCCCCGATAGTCGGTGACTCCGGGACTCTTGACCCGATGAAAATTCGACGGCAGGACGTCATCACTCCATCTCATCAGCATGTCGCCGATGTTGCAGGTGATCGCTTCCTCAGCCGGCACCACCGACGTCCATTCCTGGGTGTCCATCTCCTTGCCCGGGCACAGTTGCAAACCGCCCTGACCGTCACGCTGGAAAAGCAATGTCAGGCAATCGAAATCGGTGTGTGCTCCGGCACGCCACATCCCTTCGACATCTGCGTCGGCGGCAAGGGGGAAGTAGTGGAGTAGTCGCAGCGTGCTCTGGTAGGTGTCCACCGACGGGTCATGTGCCCTGGTGAAGAAGTCTCGTTCGAATCCCAGCTTCTCGGCGAAGCACGACAACAGGTCCATCGCAATGCCCCAGCACTTGGCTTCGAAGTCCAGGATCGTTTCGCGGAATCCGCCCAATTCGTCTGCAGTGGGCCACAGATCACCCATATGCGGGCGGGTCACCTGATAGGACTCTTTCTGATCAGGTGTTCCGATGGACGGACGCACCTGCGTCATGCTCTCCCAGCCGGAGTTGAAACCCTTCTTGAGCGGATACTGCGCTTTGACCTCAGTGGGCAGTGCAAAGAATCGCTCGGCCGCCGCGAAAGCCTCGCGGACCTGGTCCAGATCGATCCCGTGATTGACGATTTGGAAGAATCCGATGTCGGTCGCTGCCGACCACAACTCCTCGGCGATCTCGCTGCGCCGGTTCTCGAAATCCGAGAGATCGATTCTTCGGACCTCGCGGTCGGTGGTCTCCGTGCCCAGGCCACCCATGCGGGTCTCGCGGTTGAGTTCTGTCATGTCGTACGTCATTTGCTGTCAGCTCCTTCAGCGGATTCCGATGGACCGATCGGTGAACTTGTCGGTGTAGATCTCTTCTGCAGTCAATGACTGCGGTATCGCCGCTCCCCCGGCGTTCAGGATGGGCTTCAGTTCTTCGACGGTGTGAGCGACGCGCGTCATGTCGAACGTGCCGACGGATCCGTCCGCCTCGTTCGCGATCAGGCCCTTCTCCTTCAAGAGTTGGGCACTGAACGCTGCTTCACCCTCGGTGTAGGGAGAGAACGACACGTCCTGCGAGACGACGTCGACAATGGCAGCATTCGCCGTATCCGGCGCAGTGATGTAGTCCGCGGTGGCCTGCTGAATGATCGGAACCAGCTTGCTCAAACACGGGGAGAGTGTCTCGACCTTGTCGGCACGAACGGAAACATTGGACGCGTAGATGTCGAAACCCGAATCTTTCAGCAGGTCATAGGAAACCGGCTTGTCCCACGCCGGCGTCTCCTTCTCGTACGTGTACGGTTCCGAATTCGCGAATCCTTGCTGAGCGATGGTCGGGTCACCGACAAATCGCGAGGGAGCTCCGTCGTAGCTCGTGTCGAGCTGAGACTGCTTCAGTAGGCCTTTCGCCACGAGCCACTGCGGAAACAGTTGCTCCTTGGAAACGACGACACTCGCGTCGGACTTGCCGATATCGGCAACACTCGCCCATTCCGGATGAGACTCTTTGTCCCACATGAGGATTGCCGGGCTGTACTTGAGCAATGGCGTGACGGCCACAACGGGCTGACTTGCCGCTGCCGCGATCACCTGATCGCCGTGCACCAAGCCGAGAGTGATCGAATCATCGACGTACATCTGGGAACTGACGGATTGGAACCCGATTGCCGGTCCCCCGGCCCGCAAGGTCAAGTCGACTCCGGTGTCCTTCCCTCCGGCGACAAGAGTCCCGCTGACGGACTTGTCGTCGGTGTCGACCGAATAGCCGGGACCAAGCATCTCGAAGAGCGCTCCCATATCCGACTGTGGCTGCCATTGGAGTTGAACCACAACGTTTTCCGGACAGAGACCCGCTAGGTTCTGAGCCTCGGCAGCTGGTTCGAGAGATTCAGCCTTGGCCGTCTCAGCCTCACTGGAGCTGCACGCAGTCAATCCGATGGCTGCGCACATGGCCAGTGCCGCGCCCGCCGCTCCCACACTTCTGCGATTGGAATGCACCTTGCGATTTGAATACACAGCGTCTCCTTCGTGAAAACAATTGGGATGTGGGCGAACCAAGAAGGGTGATCCGATGTGCACACTCTGCAGCACATGGATTACATGCAATCGACTAGTTGTTTCCATCAGGTAACGCGCAACCAGGATTCTCGCTTCACCTGCAATGTCACCTCACATTTACATTCAGCAATCTAGTCGACATACATGCAATTCAAGATGGTTCATACATCTTGAAGAACTTTTGCATGCATTATTGAACCGGAGGCTCAGATGGAACTCGCGAACACGATGCAGGATGCCGACGCTCGCAAGCTCACCGCACCGATGCAGATGGTCTTTTCCGATGTCGTCAAGAAGTTCGATACCGGCACTGTCGCGCTGGACGGCATCGATCTGAACGTGGAGCGAGGAGACTTCGTCGCCGTGGTCGGACCCTCCGGCTGCGGCAAGTCGACTTTGTTGCGCATGGCGGCCGGCCTCGAGCGACCGACCAGCGGCGCGGTTGCCCTCGACACCGAATCAGTTGGCTTCATCTTCCAGGAGCCGACTCTCCTCCCCTGGCGAACCGTGCAGGCCAACGTCGAATTGTCCGCCGAACTCGGTGGCGGCGACAAAGCAGCCCGAAAATTGCGCGCCGACGAGGCAATTCGCGCAGTGGGACTGGCGGACTTCGCGAAACAACTGCCCAACGCGTTGTCGGGCGGAATGAAGATGCGCGTCTCGTTGGCGCGTGCGCTCACCCTCGCACCTGCTGTGAGGCTGCTCGACGAACCTTTCGGTGCTCGCGACGAGATGACACGACGGGAGATGCAGGTAGAGCTGCAACGGCTCTACAC
>NZ_CAURKP010000084.1:0-23338 GCF_963525155.1 uncultured Rhodococcus sp. | reverse complement strand
CGATCAGGCCGATCGCATGGTCGAGAACGTCCTCGGCGTCATCGGCATCCCGGTCGGCGTGGCCACCAACTTCACGATCAACGGCACGGACTACCTGATCCCCCTCGCCACCGAGGAGCCGTCGGTAGTCGCAGCCGCGAGTAACGCTGCTCGCATCGCACGCGGACTCGGGGGCTTTCACGTCTCGAGCACGCAGCCGATCATGCAAGCCCAGATTCAACTCGTCGACGTCGTGGATCCGGCAGCTGCCCGCATCCGACTCCTCGAGGCACGTGAAGAAATCATTGCACTCGCCAACGAGCAGGACCCGAAGCTGGTCAGCGTCGGGGGTGGCGTGAAGGACATTTCGGTTCGCATCGTGTCCTCGGACAAGGCCGCCTACGTCGTCCTCCACCTTCATGTCGACGTACGAGATGCCATGGGCGCCAACGCAGTCAACACGATGGCAGAGGCAATCGCGGATCGAGTAGCCGAGATCGGCGGCGGGCACGTCGTTCTTCGCATTCTCACCAACAAGGCAGATCTGCGGCTGACGCGCGTTCGTGCCGTGTTCGACGCCGAATTGATCGGCGGCGCAGAGGTTGTGGACAACCTGATCCATGCCGCACGCTTGGCGGAGCTGGATCCCTACCGCGCCGCGACACACAACAAGGGCATCATGAACGGCATCAGCGCCGTGGTGTTGGCAACCGGAAACGACACGCGCGCAGTCGAAGCCGGGTGCCATTCCCATGCAGTCAACGCCGACGGGATCTACTCGTCGCTCTCCCATTTCGAGAAGAATGCCGACGGCAACATCGTCGGCACCCTCGAGCTACCCATGCCGGTCGGCCTCGTCGGCGGGGCCACCAAAGTGCACCCGGTAGCGCAGGCCGCAATCAAGATGCTCGGCGTCGAGAGCGCCGAGGAACTCGCCGGCATCATCCTGGCAGTCGGCCTGGCGCAGAACCTGGCTGCTGTCCGCGTTCTGGCCAGTGAGGGTGTCCAGCGCGGACACATGGGGCTGCACGCCCGCAACATCGCTGCCACCGCCGGAGCGCAGAAGAGCGAGATCGACGCCGTGGTGGCACGCCTGATCGCGGACAAGAGCATTCGCGTCGAGCATGCCGAGAAGGTTCTCGCCGAGATCCGCGGCGGAAACTGACGACAATGACCGAAACAGTTGCAGGATCACCGGTGTGGAAGCCGGCGCCTCATCGAGTGCCGGCGCCGGGACTGCCGACCTCGGTCCGAATCTACGAAGTCGGGCCACGCGACGGACTTCAAGCGGAAACAGCGGTGATCCCGACCGAGACGAAAGCCCAGTTCATCGAACGCCTGGTCGCGGCCGGCTCCCGCACTGTCGAATTGACGAGTTTCGTCTCACCTCGATGGATCCCGCAACTTGCGGACGCGGAAGAATTGATGGGTCGGCTGCACCTGCCGGACTCGGTGCGTACGGTCGTTCTTGTCCCGAACCGCAAGGGTCTCGAGCGGGCCGTCGCCGCCGGAGCGAGCGAGGTTGCAGTATTCGTCAGCGCCACAAAGGAATTCGCGAAACGCAACCTCAATTCCACGGTGGACGGCGCGATCGCCGCGGCTGCCGAGGTCACTACGGCCGCCCGAGCCCTGGGACTTCCCGTCCGCGGCTACATCTCCATGTGCTTCGGCGACCCCTGGGAAGGCTCCGTGCCCGTCGAGCGTGTCGCCGACATCGCAAAGACCCTGATCGACAGCGGTGTCACGTCACTCTCACTCGGCGACACCATCGGCGTCGGCACACCTGGCCATGTGCTCGCTTTGCTCGGCGCCCTCCGAGAACGTGGCATCCCCACATCGCAGATCGCCATGCACTTTCACGACACCTACGGCCAGGCGCTGTCGAACGTCTATGCGTCGTTGACCGCTGGGGTATCCGAATTCGACAGTTCCGCAGGTGGTCTCGGACGGTGCCCGTATGCCAAGGGCGCGACCGGAAATCTCGCCACCGAGGATCTGGTGTGGATGCTCCACGGCCTCGGGATCGACACCGGCATCGACCTGGATTCGCTCACCGATACAAGCAGCTGGATGGCCGAACAGATCGGCCACTCGAGCCCGTCCCGAGTTGTCACCGCCCTCCGCGCAGCACGCACCTGACACCCGCAACGCAAGCCCCTCATCTCGCAAGCCCCTCCCTGTACGACCCCGCCATGCATGACACTGGAGAAGACTGATGTCACCACCGCAGCCGGCAACGACGCCGACCACCACAACCGAGCCGACCGAGCAGCAGACATACCTCGAAGTCTGGGGTGACACCGTCAACGGTCGACACCTCGCGATCTCCGTTGCAGTCGGCAGTGTCGTCGGCGCCTCGGCCCTTCTCGCGGCCCAGGCACTGTTCGAACGGGTCGTCAGCGAACCGTCGTTGGCCCAGGCGTACAGCCTTCTGGTCGGCATCGCGGCCTGCCTGCTCGCCGGCGTGGTCTGCGGAATCTTCATCAAGCCGAAGCGGATAGTCGCCTTGGCCGCCGCCGACGCGGAGTCGATCGACGGTGTCATCACGACGATGAGTGAACAGCGCCAGGGTCTGGGCACTCTCGCCGACATTCCGGAGCAGAGCCGACAGGAACTTCGCGAGCTGGGTCTGTACGACCACTTCGCCGCTGCCGAGGCCGAGCACGCACGGGTCTCGAACACACCGAAGGACGGTGGGCGCGCATGAGTTCGGTTCTGACCAACGAAATTCTGATTGCCGTTCTCTTCGGCATCATCGGTGCGGTCGCGTTCACGTTCATCGGATTGATCTCCGGCACGGACGAGACCGCCACGATCGCACCGCTGACTCTGCTCGTGATTCTGCTCGGCGCTCCCCCGGCGGCGGTCTTCACGTTCTTCCTCTCGGGTGCGATCGCCAAACACATGACGCACGCGGTGCCGACGATGCTGCTGGGCATTCCCGGCGACACGATGGCGATTCCACTCTTGCCGGAAGCGCAGATGATGCGCTCACTCGGCATCCCGCACATCGCACTCCGCAAGGCGATCTCGGGAGCAGTGATCTCGGCGTTCGTCGCTGTGCCGGTTGCCGTTTTGTTCGCGACCATCCTCGCGCCGTTCGCGGACACCGTTCAGTCGATAGCACCGTGGCTGTTCCTGGTCGCCGCCATCGGCATCGCCTACGCCTCACCAGGCCGCTGGGCCGGGGTTGTCGCCCTCGTTCCCTTCGTCATCTTGATCCTCGGCGCCCGCGCGTTGACGTCGAATTACGATGTGTCGCTGAACATCAGCTACTTCCTTGCGATCGCAGTCGGGCCGCTGATCGCGGACCTCGCATTGACCTTGGGCCCGTCGAGCCGTAAGGACATGGAACGCAGTGAACCCAAAACCGTTGCATTGGCCCCGGACATCAAAGGATGGAAGGGATACTTCCCCAATCCTCTGAAGGTCCTCGATCGCAAGCAGATCGGTTACACCGCCGCCGCTTCCACGGTGTCGAGCGCAACCTTCGTCTTCAGCCCGGTCGCCATGACTGTTCTGATGGGTGAGCTGGTAGGTGCGCGGATCAAGAACGGCTATCACCGACTGACCACAATGGTCTCGGCGAAGAACGGTACGACGGAATCCACCTACATCGCGGAAACCCTCATCCCACTCGTCGCTTTCGGCCTTCCGCTCAGCCCGCTCGCGGCAGGCCCCGCAGCCCCTCTGTTCAACGCTCCACCGGTGTTCGAGACCAATCAGGAAACCGGAGTGATCAACAATCTCTCCACGTACCTGACGCAGTGGGAGTTCCTGCTCTACGGACTGCTCGCAGTGGTCACGGCAACGGTCATCGCATACCCGTTTGCCATGAACTACGCGTACCGCGCTGCGTCAGCGGTGGTCAAGCACATCAGTCACGAAGCTGTGATCGCGGTGTTCACGGGACTCGTCGTCGTCATCAGCATCTGGGAGGGCGGCATCCTCGGGCTTCTGATCACCGTGACGGTCGGCCTGGTCGGTGGTCTTCTCGGGCGCCTGTTCAAGATTCACGGCGGAGTTCTGTTCATGGGTTACTACGTAGCGCTGTTCAGTGTTCCTGCGCTGATCAATCTGTTCTGAATCGGTCGACTCCACCACCACGTGCGGACCCGCAACAAACTGCGGGTCCGCACGTATTTCTTCAGCTACCGACCGTGAGCGCCACGGTTCGATTGCGGTCCAACTTCTTCGCTCGATACAACGCCTCGTCAGCGCAATCGACCAATTGCGTCAGGTCTGCGTCGCCGTGGGGTGAACACGCGACACCAATGCTGACCGTCGGCCCGAAGTCGCCCAATACTGCCGACGAATTCTCCGCTTGCGCGCGTCGAATCATCTCGGCTGTTTCGGTCGCACCCTCGAGATCGACGCCGGCCATCAGTACGACGAACTCCTCGCCGCCCAATCGGGCGAAGAGATGCTTGTCATCGAGGTGCCGCCGCACCTGATCGGCAAAACTCACCAACGCCGTATCGCCGGCACGATGACCGAGGTTGTCGTTCACCATCTTGAAGTGATCCAGATCCATCATCAGGACGCTGACCGGACGTCCAGAGTGGCGACGCGGATCGGTCGCACCCGTCACGCTGCCGCCTCGCCGCAAGAATTCGTCCCGGCGCAACGCACCGGTGAGATCGTCGTGGGTGACGGCCTGGGTGAGTGCCTCGAGCGCGCGGCGACGCTCGAGGATCACACAGGCCACCGCGATCGGCGCTACCGCCAGCAGCGACAATCCGATCTGGACCGACGCGCTGACCGGCGAGACGCCCTCGCTGGACAATCCGAGATGGCCGTCGGCCGTCAGTACCAACGTCCAGGCAGTTGACACAGCTGTGAGCACCGACGTGACAAATACATTGGTGAGCAAGGCTGCAGTCACCAGCGCCGGCATGGCAAACGCGATCGCTCCGGCACCGCCTATCACCCACTCCAAGATGATGCAGACGGCCAGCAGCGCCGTCGGAACGACTGATCGACGCACAAGCGTGGCAACAGCTTTCGGTTCTCGATCCACTCGTCGAAGCGAAGGGAATGTCAGCACCAAGGGGACGATGGTCATGTAGTTGACGAACTCACTCGAGAACCAGAGCAACCAGCCGTCCCACCACTGCCCGCCGAACAGCACGCGGTTCGCGATTCCGCCCACGAGCGCCGCCATCGACGCGGCGGCGACAGTCATCGACACGAGATAGCCGACGGACTGAATACTGGTCAGTCGACGGTCCTCACTGTCGACCCAGCGAAAGGCGTAGAAGCCGCTCGCAACCCCGACGATGTTGGCCGCGTTGAGCCACACCGTGGACTCCCATGCCCCACCGGTGATCAGGTCGGCTCCGACATAACCGACTACGACGCAGATCCAGGTGAGCAATGTGGCGGAACGCGGCGACCGAAAGAGGATCCCGAGTAGCAGCGCGTTGGCCGGCCAGAAGACTGCAAGCGTGCCCGGCAGACGGCTCAGAATTCCGACCAGGCACGAGACGAAGACGACTACGCCGATAAGCAGTGCGCGACGTACGGCCGATGACGACAACGACTTTTCGACCGTGCTCACCACCTACATTCGACTGACCTACTCACAATTCGACAACCACTGTCGGCGACCAAGGCGCCCCGGATGCGGGGTCGCCGCAAGACACCCGTCGAAATATACCGACCGGAATCGTACGCGAGGGACGTCGAAACCCGAGGCACCCCACTGTGCCTTGGCTATCGATGCGGACAAATCGGATGTTACGTCGTCAGTTGGTCAAATGAAGTTCACCGAGCGTGATCGAAGCGGTGCGAGCAAACTCTCGGACACTCGCGCCTCCACTTCCGGCAGGCATTACCCCGAGAAGGGGAACACCGCTGACCGAGACCAGATCCTCGCGATTGCATCTCTCGGCGAGGTCCGGTTCCTGCGGCCACGAACCGATCACCAACCCGGCGCATTCCACGCCGGATGCACGTAGGGCTTCCACGGTCAGAGCGGTGTGGTTGAGCGTGCCCAGGCCGGACGCAACCACCAGCACCACTGGCGCTGCCAGAGCCGCGGCAAGATCGCGAGCGGTGAACCCGTCGACGCCCAAGCGGACCAGCAAGCCGCCGGCGCCTTCGATCAGGGTCAGGTCGTGGGTGGTGTCCAGGTCGGAGGCGACCCGAACCACGTCGTCGAGCGCCAACAACGGGAGACCACTTCGACGTGCAGCAGTATCCGGCGCCAAAGGTTCGGGGTACCGCGCCAACTCGACCAGCGTCGCACCGCCGCCGGTCAGACGCTCGATCTCGGCCAGATCACCCGCACCGTCCACGTCGACGCCGGTCTGGGCCGGTTTGAGCACCGCAACCGACTTTCCCGCCTGCAGGGCGAGCGATGCCAGTGCTGCCGTCACCACTGTTTTTCCGACGTCGGTCGATGTGCCGGTCACCAGGAGAATACTCATGCGCGGGCACCTGCCAATACCTCGCGAAGTACGAGTGAGATCTGCTCCATCTCGGAAGGAGACAGCGTCGCTCGTGCAGTCAGACGCAGCCGTGACGTTCCTTCCGGAACCGACGGCGGGCGGAAGCATCCGACGTGCAGTCCCTGGTCCCGGCACGCGGACGCGGCATCGAACGCCCGTTGCGGATCACCGAGAACGACTGAGACGACAGCAGATTCAGGCGACGGAGCACCGGTGACGTCCGCCAGCTCGGATGCCCGGGCCAGGACGTCGAGCGCTCGCGTCGGCTCACGCTGGAGTACTGCGAGTGCAGCCCTGGCCGCGCCTACGGCGGCCGGTGCGAGACCGGTGTCGAAGATGAACGTTCTTGCCGCGTCGATGAGATGCGCGCGGATCTTGTTGTCACCGAGCACAACTCCCCCCTGGCTGGCGAGCGACTTGGACAGTGTTGCCGTCACGACGACGTCAGGTTCACCCGCCAGGCCCGACTCGTGTACGAGTCCACGTCCACCGGCACCGCGCACACCGATGCCATGCGCCTCGTCGACCAGCAGGATCGCCCCGAACTCGCGGCACACCTGATGCATCTCCCGCAGCGGCGCGAGGTCTCCGTCGGCGCTGAAGACCGAATCCGTGACGACCAGCGCTCGCTCTTCCACTCTGCTGCGCAACGTGTCGGCGAGAAAGCCCACGTCCGAATGCGGAGCCACGGCAACCCGAGCACGTGACAGGCGGCAGGCATCCACCAGCGAGGCATGCGATCCCGCATCGGAGACGATCAACGCCCCTGGACCCGAGAGCGCCGTCACCGCGCCGAGATTGGCTGTGTAACCGGAGGAGAAGACAAGTCCGGAGTCCGCCCCGACGAACTCGGCCAGTTCGACTTCGAGCAGTTCGTGTTCGGTGGTGGTGCCGGTGACCAGACGCGAGCCCGTGGCGCCCGCGCCCCAACGGCGCAGAGCCGCCGTGGCACCCTCGATCACATCGGGGTGCCGCACGAGTCCGAGGTAATCGTTCGACGCCAGGTCGATCAACGGGGAGTCGACCGTGCGAGGACGGAGTTCGCGACGGAGTCCAGCGGCCCTGCGGTCCGCTTCGACGGCCGTCAGCCAATTCAGCGAGGTGTTCACTTTTCCGACCATACTTGAACACCGTTCAACTCAATGGTTAGGGTGCATCCGTGCTCACAACCGGACTTGATCCCCATGACGTCTCCGCCATCGATGCCGATGTCCTCTGGCATCCGTACGGATCGTTTCCCGCGTCGACTCGTCCGCTGATCGTCGACTCTGCGCAGGGGGCTACCCTGACGCTCTCCGACGGCCGCCGATTGGTCGACGGGATGAGCTCGTGGTGGGCCGCCATTCACGGCTACCGCAATCCCGTGCTCGACACCGCCGCCGCACGGCAGCTCGGCAAAATGAGCCATGTCATGTTCGGCGGACTGACGCACGAACCTGCCGCTCGCCTCGGGCGACTGCTCGTCGACATCACACCACCTCACCTCGACAAGGTGTTCCTCTCCGACTCCGGTTCGGTGGCCGTCGAAGTCGCAGTGAAGATGTGCCTGCAGTACTGGCGGAGCCTCGGAAAGCCGTCGAAGAATCGTTTGATGACCTGGCGCGGCGGATACCACGGTGACACCTTCACCCCCATGAGCGTCTGCGATCCCGACGGCGGCATGCATTCTCTCTGGACCGACGTCCTGCGCCCTCAGGTCTTCGCGCAGGCTCCCCCGGCGGGCTATCTCCCCGAATACGTGCAGGAGTTGGAATCGCTCTTGGCCGAGCATCACGAGCACCTCGCAGCGGTGATCGTGGAACCGGTGGTCCAAGGCGCCGGCGGAATGCGTTTCCACGATCCCGCGTACCTGATCGACCTGCGTAACCTCTGCGACAAGTACCAAGTCCTCCTGGTCTTCGACGAAATCGCGACCGGATTCGGACGCACCGGAGAATTGTTCGCCGCCGATCACGCCGGCGTCAGTCCCGACGTCATGTGCGTCGGCAAGGCACTGACCGGCGGGTACATGAGTCTGGCGGCAACGCTGTGCACCACGGAGATCGCGGAGACCATCACTGCCGGTGAGGGCGGCGGGCTGATGCACGGCCCTACCTTCATGGGCAATCCACTCGCGTGCGCCGTCGCGGTGGCGTCGACCGAACTTCTGCTTGCGATGGACTGGCGGCGTGACGTCGCAACCCTCGAACGTGGCCTCGCTCGAGGCCTCGCCGAAGCCGTCACAATTCCCGGGGTCGTCGACGTCCGCGTCAAAGGCGGAATCGGAGTGATCGAACTCGAACAGCCGGTCGACATGCAGAGCGCCACCGATGCGGCCGTCGACGCCGGCGTCTGGCTCCGGCCGTTCCGCAACCTCGTATACGCGATGCCTCCGTACCTGTGTTCGGAGGCAGAGGTGGAACAGATCACAGCCGGAATGCTTGCAACCGCCCGCAGCCAGGCGAAACGGTGATCGGCACCGTAGACAGTCGACGAGATTCGATCGGCTGCACCCGATAGGGTCTGATTCATGGATCAACCGCCGAGCGAGACCTCAGCCACTCCCATCCCGGTATGGCCTGGCAGTGCGTACCCACTCGGTGCCACCTACGACGGCGCGGGGACCAATTTCTCGCTCTTCTCCGAGGTCGCCGAGGCCGTCGAGCTGTGCCTGATCGCCAAGGACGGAACCGAAACCCGCATTCGGATGGACGAGGTCGACGGTTACGTCTGGCATGCGTACCTTCCGTCGGTATCCCCCGGCCAGCGATACGGCTACCGCGTACACGGGCCGTACGATCCGGCTGCAGGTCTGCGATGCGATCCGAGCAAACTCCTGCTGGACCCGTACGGAAAAGCGTTCGACGGAGACTTCGACGGAGACCGTTCGCTGTTCTCGTACGACGTCGAATCGGCGGCGGACCCCGAACCTTCAGGAGACGACGAATCTCCCGCCGTGGGGCCGCAAGAGGCTACCGACGAAACGAGTTCGGAAGCCGAATCGGACGAGGTGGGCCTCGAAGACGACTCGCCCACGGACGATCAGGAATCGGACGAGAGCCTCGACCCAGAACCCTTCGATCCCGAACCGCTCGTCGACGAACCCGCTACCATCCCTTTCCCCCAACATGATTCGCTCGGTCACACGATGTCGACCGTCGTCATCAACCCGTTCTTCGATTGGGCGTCCGACCACTCGCCGAAGCGTCCGTATCACGAGACGGTCATCTACGAAGCGCACGTCAAGGGTATGACCGCGACGCATCCCGGAGTTCCGGAGGAATTGCGCGGCACGTACGCGGGGCTCGCTCATCCGGTGATCATCGAGCACCTCACCGATCTGGGTGTCACGGCGATCGAACTGATGCCGGTCCACCAGTTCATGCACGATCAGGTGCTTCTCGACCAAGGTCTGCGAAACTACTGGGGTTACAACACCTTCGGCTTTCTCGCTCCACACACCGACTACTCCTCGGCCACGAAACCCGATGCGGCCGTAGCGGAATTCAAAGCCATGGTGCGCAGCTTCCACCAGGCGGGTATCGAAGTGATCCTCGACGTGGTCTACAACCACACCGCCGAGGGCAATCACATGGGGCCGACCATCAGTTTCCGCGGTATCGACAATGCCGCCTACTACCGCCTGGTCGACGGCGACGAAGAGCACTACATGGACTACACCGGAACGGGCAACAGCCTCAACGCCCGTCATCCGCATACGCTGCAATTGATCATGGACTCTCTGCGGTACTGGGTCACGGAGATGCACGTCGACGGTTTCCGCTTCGACCTCGCCTCGACACTCGCCCGTGAACTGCACGACGTGGACCGCCTTTCGGCCTTCTTCGATCTCGTGCAACAGGATCCGATCGTCAGTCAGGTGAAGCTGATCGCCGAACCGTGGGACGTCGGCGAAGGCGGTTACCAGGTCGGCAACTTCCCCGGCCTGTGGACCGAATGGAACGGCAAATACCGCGACACCGTCCGCGACTACTGGCGTGGTGAGCCGGCAACGCTCGGGGAGTTCGCCTCACGTCTCACCGGATCCTCTGATCTCTACGAGGCCACCGGACGTCGCCCTGGCGCGAGCATCAACTTCGTCATCGCTCACGACGGTTTCACCCTGCACGACCTCGTCTCGTACAACGAGAAGCACAACGAAGCCAACGGTGAGAACAACAACGACGGCGAATCGCACAACCGATCGTGGAACTGCGGAGTCGAAGGCCCCACCGACGACCCGGAAATCCTCGAACTGCGTGGCCGTCAGAGCCGGAACATACTGGCTACGCTGATGCTCAGCCAGGGCACCCCGATGCTTGCTCACGGCGACGAGATGGGCCGAACTCAGCAGGGTAACAACAACGTTTACTGCCAGGATTCGGAACTGTCATGGATGGATTGGACTCTCGCGGAAACCAACGCCGACCTCGTCGAGTTCACCAAGCGCGCAATTGCCTTGCGCGCCAAGAACCCGGTCTTCCGGCGTCGTCGATTCTTCGAGGGGCGACCTATTCGAAGCGGCGATCAGAGTCGCGACATCGCCTGGCTCACGCCGTCTGGCGAAGAGATGACTCCGGCCGACTGGGACAGCGGTTTCGGCAAGTCGTTGGCTGTCTTTCTCAACGGTGACGCGATCCCGGAACCGAACTACCGCGGCGAGCGCGTCACGGGAGATTCGTTCCTTCTCTGCTTCAACGCCCACTACGAAGATCTCGAATTCTCCACCCCCAACGCGGACTACGCCTCGGAGTGGACCGTCGTACTCGACACCTCGGTCCCCACCGGTGAGAGCGATACCGTGATCAAAGCCGGAACAACATTGGATGTAAAAGCGCGAGCATTGACGGTACTTCGCAGAACCGCTTGAGGGAGACGTGCACATGGCCCCGATAACCAGCACCTACCGACTGCAGTTGCGACCGGATGCATTCACTCTTCGTGATGCGGCCGCATTGGTGGACTACTTCGAGGCGTTGGGGGTCTCACATCTCTATCTCTCCCCCATCCTCACTGCGACGTCCGGATCGACGCACGGCTACGACGTCACCGATCCGACAACCGTGTCCGAAGGACTTGGTGGCCGCGAGGCCCTGGTGGAGCTCTCGCGCGCCGTTCGATCACGTGGGATGGGCCTGATCGTCGATCTGGTCCCCAACCACGTCGGTGTCGCCAAACCTCGCGAAAATGCTTGGTGGTGGGACGTTCTCACGCACGGGCAGTCGTCGGAGTACGCGGACTTCTTCGACATCGATTGGGCCGAGGACAACGGAGCCGACGGCAAACTCTCACTCCCGGTACTGGGCAGCCCGGACGATCTCGACGCACTGACTGTCGAGAAAGATGGCGAGGAAACACTTCTCGCGTTCTACGAGCACCGCTTCCCCATCGCTGCCGGTACTGAATTCGGATCTCCACAGGAGGTGCACTCCAGGCAGTCGTACCGACTCGTACCGTGGAACGCCGGGATCGTCAATTACCGACGGTTCTTTGCCGTCAACGAACTCGCTGCGCTGCGCCAGGAGGACCCCCAAGTCTTCGAACTCTGCCATCGGCAAGTGAAGTCGTGGGTCGACGAAGGACTGATCGACGGCGTTCGCATCGATCATCCGGACGGACTCGCGAATCCGGCGGAATATCTCGGGCGCCTGCGAGAACTGATCGGACCAGATCAGTGGCTCGTGATCGAAAAGATCCTCGGCCATACGGAACCACTCGATCCGATGCTCCCGATCGACGGCACCACCGGATACGACGCCCTCAATCAGCTGGGCGGCATTTTCGTCGATCCCGCCGCCGAACTCGAATTGACCGAACTCTCGGCAGATCTGACCGGCGACGACGGGGACAGTACGTGGTTGCATCACACCGAACGTCAGTTCAAACGCGACACCGGGCGCGGTGACCTTGCACCGGAGGTTCGCAGGCTCGTGCGTGCAATCCGACGCGAAACCGGAAGTCGTTGCAGTGAGACCGAACTGAACGACGCAGTTGTCGTCGCGATCGCTCGGATGCCGGTGTACCGATCCGACTACAGTCCCCTCGCCGGTTTGGCCGCTCGGATCGTCGGCGACATGCACGAATTGGCTCCCGGACATGAACCATCGTTCAACGTGTTGGCGCAATCCCTGGTGAACAGCGGTGAAGCCTCAGTTCGCTTCCAGCAGGTGTGTGGCGCCGTCATGGCCAAGTCCGTCGAAGATCGACTCTTCTATCGGACGGCGCGCCTGGTCTCACGTCAGGAAGTCGGCGGCAACCCGGCATCGCTTGCCGTCTCCGTCGCCGAATTCCATCTCCACAACGCGGACCGAGCGAAGCGGTGGCCGCGCGCGATGACGAGTCTGTCCACTCACGACACCAAACGCGGCGAGGACGTGCGGGCACGGATCGGTGTTGTGTCTCAGGTGCCGACGCTGTGGGCCCGGCTGATTCGCGAGTGGGAAGACGTGTGCCCCAGCCCTGATCCGCTTACCGGATTGTTCTTGTGGCAGAACATCATCGGTGTGTGGCCGACGGACGGCCGCTCGGCAGCCTCGGTTCCAGAGCTGCGCGAGCGTTTGCACGCCTATGCGGAGAAAGCCGTCCGCGAGTCCGGCGCCAGGACTTCCTGGAACGATCCGGACGTCGACTTCGAGTCGGCAGTGCACCGCTGGATCAACGAGGTGATCGACGGCCCGGTCGGTGATTCGGTCAGCGAATTCGTCGGCCGGATCGCGCGTCACGGCTGGTCGGACTCTCTCGGCCAAAAGCTGCTCCAACTTCTCGGGCCCGGCGTTCCCGACGTCTACCAGGGCACTGAGCTGTGGGAGGACTCGTTGGTCGATCCGGACAACCGGCGGCTTGTCGACTACGGAACGAGGCGATCACTGCTCGATTCCGGCGCCGCGCCGATCGACGCAACAGGAACCGCAAAGTTGCACCTCGTTCGCACGGCACTGACACTGCGGCGGGAGAACCCCTCGTGGTTCGATCACGGTGAGTACCGGCCGGTCTTCGCTTCAGGTTCCGGATCCGGTCATCTGGTCGGCTTCTCGCGCGGCCCGGCAGGTGATCCGCCCATGGTCGTTGCTCTGGCGACGCGACATTCGCTAGGACTCTCGTCCCACGGTTGGAGAGATACGCGAGTGGACCTGCCAGATGGCGAATGGGTCGACGCACTGAGCGGACAACCCGTCTTGTCTTCGGATGCGCGGGACATCTTCGCTGCCGGGCCATGTGCCCTGTTGACCAGGGTGCGCTGAGCGGTTTCCGCTGACTGGGCATTCACCCCCGAAAAGAACTTCGTCGCGCTAACTTCCGAAGAGCAGATCGTCACCACTAGTCGGAGGTTTGAGCATGGCCGCCAGTCGATTCACCGGAAAAGTTGCCTTCATCACCGGAGCCGCCCGTGGTCAGGGGCGCGCCGAAGCTGTCCGGCTGGCAGAAGAGGGCGCAGACATCATCGCCGTCGACGCGTGTGCTCAATTCGAATCCACCTCGTATGCCGGCGCCACCGACGACGACCTGGCCGAGACAGTCGAACTGGTCAAGGCCCTGGACCGTCGAATTGTCGCTACCAAGACCGACGTTCGCGACTTCTCTGCACTGTCCGCGGCGCTCGCGGCCGGCATCGACGAATTGGGGCGACTTGACGTCGTCGTCGCGAACGCCGGAATCTGTTCTGCCAACATGTCCTGGGAAATCACGCCCGAGCAGTGGCAGGAAACGCTCGACGTCAACCTGACCGGCGTCTTCCACACCGCCAAGGCAGCGATCCCGCACCTGATCAAGCAAGGCACCGGTGGCTCGATCATCTTCACCAGCTCCGTCGCCGGCCTGCGCGGCCTCCCCTTCCTCGGCCATTACGTCGCGAGCAAACACGGCATCACCGGTCTGGCCAAGACGATGGCCTCGGAGTTGGGGCAGTACAACATTCGGGTCAACACCATCCACCCACACGGCGTGGAAACCGGAATGCAGATGACGGACATGCGGCCGCTCATCGACGCCAACGCCCACACACTCGGTCCGATCTTCATGCAGACCTTGCCCGACCCGGTCAGCCAGCCGGAGGACATCGCCGCCGCCGTCGCGTTCCTCGGTTCCGACGAGGCCCATCACATCACCGGCATCGCGATGCCGCTCGATCTGGTCACCCTGATCCGCTGATCGAATCTTCTCGAGTTTTTCCCGTCCTCGGGGAATATCGCTTCCCCGAGGACGGTTGCGCGAGACATGACCAAAACTGTTGTAGCGCAGACGTACGGCACGCCCGAGGTCCTGAAGCTGGTGGACGTCGATTTACCGGCACCGAAATCAGGTGAAGTCCTGGTCGACGTGAAGGCGATCGGCGTCAATCCCTTCGACTTCAAGCTCTACAGCGGCGCTTTCGGCACCGACCCCGAGAAACTTCCCATCCGCCTCGGCGGCGAGGCAGCGGGCGTCGTCTCGGCTGTCGGCGACGGCGTCACAAATGTGAACGTCGGCGACGAAGTGATCGTCAGCCCCGGCAACGGCCTCTACTCCGAACAAGTAGTCGTGCCGGTCTCCTCTGTCACCGCGAAGCCCGCAGGCATCAGCTGGGAACAGGCAGCCGGCCTCCTTCTGGTCGGCGGAACTGCAGTCGACGCCCTCGACACCATTCGGGTCGGTTCCGGCGACACCGTTCTCATCCACGGCGCGTCCGGCGGCGTCGGCGCGATCGCTGTTCAGCTGGCAGTTGGTCGCGGAGCTACGGTGATCGGCACTGCGGGAGCCTCGAATCAGGATTACGTGCGCTCGCTCGGCGCCACGCCTGTGCTCTACGGCCACGGCCTCGAAGCGCGTGTCCGTGAACTCGCGCCGAACGGCGTCGATGCGGCGTTCGACACCGCCGGAACGGACGAAGCCGTCGATGCATCTCTGGCTTTGGTCACCGACAAGAGTCGCATCGTCACCATCGTCGCGTTCGGACGCGCCCAGACCGACGGCTTCGCGTCCGTCGGCGGAGGCAATCCGGCAAGTGCGGAAGCGCGTTTGAAGGCTCGATCCGAACTGGTCGAACAAGCCGGTTCCGGACATCTCACCGTGAAGATCGCCAAGACTTTCCCTCTAACGGACGTCGCGCTCGCTCACACCGAGTTGCAGAGTTCGCACCCCGCGGGAAAGTTCATCCTCGTTCCGTGACCTTCAGCTCTGTCTTGCCTAGGCCTTAGGGGCGAGTGGAACCAACAGGGTGGTGCCGAACGCGACGAGCACCGATTCGCCTTCGCGTTCGGCATGTACCTCGGCAGTGACGAACACCTGCTTGCGCCCGGCCTTGACCGAGCGCGCCGTAGCGACAAATGCGGTTCCGACGCCCGGACTCACGAAATTGACCGCGCAGTTGGACGCCGCCACGACACCTACCTGGGTGAAAGCAGCAAATCCGCACGCGGTGTCGACGAGTCCCGCCACGAGCGCAGCGTGCAGGTGTCCCGAGTACTGGCCCAGATCCTCACGCCATTCGAGCCGCAGACAGACGCGACCCGGTTCGGCCTCCGTGACTTCGAATCCGGCCCACCGGTTGAAGGCCGCCGAGGCGTTGACCGCCCGCAACTGTTCGAGCATTTCAGAATTTCCCATGTAGACCAGTCTACATAGATTGTGGTGGATCGCTGGGGTGTTTAAGCTCCAACTCGTGGCGACTCCCCCGAAACACCGCGAAGCACTCGTACGAGCTGCGGCCGATCTGTTTCGCCGCCAGGGGTATGCGGCAACGGGCCTCAACGAGATCCTCAAGTCGAGCGGGGCGCCGAAAGGTTCGCTCTACCACTACTTTCCCGGCGGCAAAGAGCAGATCGGCGAAGAGGTCGTCCGCGTCGGCGGGCAGTTGGTCACCGACACCCTGACCGAACTCGCCGACAGCCAATCGGACGCCGGGTCACTGCTGCGCGAGTACGCGCGGTTGCTCGCCGGATGGGTGAGCGATTCGGATTTCCACGAAGGCTCGCCGATCACGACGGTGTTGTTGGAACTTGCCCCCGATTCGGAGAGCGTGACAGCCGCCGGACAGGCGGTGTATCGACAGTGGACTTCGCTACTGCGCGACACACTGATCGCGTCCGGGGTCGGACGTGCGCGAGCGGAACGGCTTGCCGTCCTTGCAGTGTCCGCGCTCGAGGGCTCGCTGGTGCGGGCTCGCGTCGAACGATCCGGTCAGCCGATTCTCGATTCCCTCGGCGAGGTCGCCGACGTGTTCGACGGAGCAATCGCCGCGGCGCACTCGCACTGAGCGAACGCGACCTGAGCGAACGGCACTCTCGGTCTCATGAAGGCGCCGAAAGGTACGTTCGCTCGGAATCGGAGGGTGGCTCAGTCGGCTTCCGGGTGCCATCCCGAGCACCACCTCGAGCACCACCGCGGGCCGCGCCGATCCCTGCGACGACGACGCACGCGATACCTGCCACGGCCAGAACACTCGGAACCTGTTGCAGCACAACCAGACCGATAAGCTGCGCGAAAGCAGGCTCGAGACTCATCAGCGTGCCGAACGCCGCCGTGGACAGCCTTCGCAACGAGACCATCTCCAGAACGAACGGCACGACGGGCAGCAAGATCGCGAGTCCGAGGCCCACGAGAATCAGATGCGGAGTCAGCCGCCCGATAGCCGAGTGGCCTACGGCAATTGTCGCGGCCAACCCGGCTACCGCCATCGACACCGCCAGCCCGTTGATACCGGCAACCTCGTCGCCGACGCGCTGGGTGAGCAAAATGTACATCGCCCAGCAGAGCGCCGCACCGAGTGCGTACGCCACACCGACCAGATCGACTGTCCCGGCCCATGGTTCGGTGAGAAGCACGACGCCCACGCCTGCCAGAACCGGCCACAGAACGCGGCCACGCCCCCGGAGCAATGCAACCGTCAGCGGACCCAAGAATTCCAATGCGCTTGCTGTTCCCAGCGGAAGGCGCTCCACCGCTGCCATGAACAGGAGCGTCATGCCTGCGGTGACCACACCCAGAACCACGCAAGCCAGAAACGCCTTGCGAGTGAACGCCGAAGGGCGGGGCCTGACGATGATCAGAAGAATGATGCCTGCCCAGGCGAGTCGTATCCACGCCGCTCCGTCTGCGCCGAGCTGATCGATCAGGCCCACCGACACGGCGAGCCCGAACTGCACGCACAACATCGCCAGAACAGCCAGGCCCACTCCGGCCCGCGCTTTCGTATCCATAGCTGAATTGAACGGGAGGCCAACCGTTCGTGTCCACGCGATTTTGACCTACATTATGTTCACGATTAGTGAATGATCGAAGGATGGAAACCCGTCGACTCCATCTCCTCCTCGAACTCTCCCGCTTGGGTTCGATGCGTGCGGTCGCCGAAGCGCACAACCTCACGACGTCGACAGTGTCCCAACAACTCGCGGCCTTGACCGCGGAGACCGGTACCGCACTGATCGAGCCCGACGGTCGCCGGGTGCGGCTGACGCCGGCCGGTCAACGACTGGCCGATCATGCCGTCACCATCCTGGCAGCCGTCGATGCAGCTCGCCTGGACCTCGATCCGGACGCGGAACCGGTGGGGACCCTGCGAGTCGGCGGATTCGCAACTGCGATCAGAACCGCGATGCTCCCCGTCGCTCGAAGCCTGCAACGCAGTCACCCGCAGGTGGACGTGATGATCTACGAATACGAACCCGTGGAGGCTTTTGCACTCCTCGAACGCGACGATCTAGACCTCGCACTGACGTACGACTACAACCTTGCCCCCGCGTCGCCGAGCCCACTACTCGAAGCAATTCCGCTCTGGTCGACGCCCTGGGGACTGTGTGTTCCCGACGACGCCAAAGCTCCCGACAAGTCCACAGAATCCGGAATCGATCTCCGCGCCTTCGCCGACACGTCATGGATAGTGAACTCACGCAACACGGCAGACGAGCGCGCTGTGCGAACCCTCGCGTCGCTGGCCGGGTTCACCCCTCGGATCACTCACCAGATCGACAGTCTCGACTTGGTCGAACTCTTGATCCTCAGTGGTTACGGCGTGGGGCTGATGCCGCTCGAACGCAAGACTCGCGAAGGCGTGCGCGTCGAACCACTCGTCGATCCGCCCGTCATCCTCACTGCCTATGCGGTGACGCGTCGCGGCCGATCGTCGTGGCCGCCGCTTCGGCTCGTGTTGGACCGACTCACGGCCTACCGATAACTCACATCCGATCAGCGTCGCCGTCGCGGCGCTGCTGCTTGGCAATTCGACGCTGCTCTTCCGCCCGTTCGCGGCACTGACGCAAGAAGGCTTCGTCCGCCGCCGGATCCTGCGCAACGGCACGTCCCGGGCGCTCGTATTCGCCGTACCCGGTTGGGCCGACGTATCCGCGGGGCGCGTTCTGTCCGCGCCCGACCACCAGCCACAGAACCGATCCCAAAGTAGGAAGGAAGATGATGATCAGAATCCAGACGACCTTGGGTAGGTACTGGATGTAGGCGTCATCTCTCGTGATGGCGTCGACGATGCAGAAAATCCACAGCAACATCGTGATGAGGCCGAACAAGGCATAGGGCACGCTGGCGATTCCTCCCGAGAATAAAAAACCCTCGCCATGCTAACGAAAACAGACCAATTAGTACATTAGATTCTGGCGAATGTTGAACTCGAGCCATCCTCGGTACGCATCGACGTCCCATCCACTGACCCGACGCAATTGCTGATGAAGCTGCGGCGAGACGAAAGCGGCAAGTATGCCCGCGGCTTTCTCGAGCGAAATCTCAGGCCTCAACAAGCCATGCTCGGAGAGACCCTCGGCTATCGACATCGCATTGACGGCCGACTGATCCGACGACTCCTCGGATAGTCGACGCATGTCGGCATCCGCACCCGAGGATTCGACCGCGACCATCATCAGAGCGCCGGCACGTTCGAGCAGTCCGATGCCCTGTGCCACGATCTGGGAGACGATCCGGCGAACGTCATCGGGGTCCGCGGCCAGGTTCGGCGCGCCGAGTGGAACCTCTTCGGCATCGAGCGCCGCAGCGAGGGCCGCTTCGAAGATCTCGAGTTTCCCGCCAGGGAAGGCTGTGAACACCGTCCGATCGGCGACGCCGGCCGAGGCGGCAATCTGCTTGACGGTGGCACTGACATACCCGTCTCGAACAAACAAGGCCGTCGCCGCATCACGAATGAGTTCACGCGTTCGCTGCGCGGAAGCTTCACGCACGCGGGAGTGGTACTGGCGTCTGCCCTCCATTGCGCACACTTTAGCCGTATTCGATGCAACGACCATGCATGGAAAGAATCGTGCAGCTCAGGAGCCTTTTCCGGGGTGATCTATCCAGCCGTCGCTACCGGGAAACACCAACGCCTCGTGGCCGTTGTCGTACCTGACCAGATACGGAGGACCGCCGTCCTCGCCGTGCACCTCGAGAACCTCGGCAGTTACCTCCGCCTGCCCCACCACGCGCCCCTGGACGTGGAGACGGTCACCCACTTCGGCATGCATCACTCCTCCTCGCTGCCCGCTCGCGCAGGCGCAGACCAACCACTGACGTTGTTCCCGCCATGCCGACTCGGAAACCCTGGGGCGAGTTGCCGTCGTGAGAAATCGCATATTCACCGAAGGTGACAGCGACGGGTGAACAGTGGTTCACTCATGGGTGAATTCCCGTTCACCATCGCCGCGTGAAGGACCGTCTCTTGGCATTGCACTCGTCTCCGACCACTCGCCGTTCAAGTCGGCTCATTACCGCAATTCTCTGTCTTTCCGGCACCGTGGTCGCGCTGCAACAAACGATGGTCATTCCGTTGTTGCCCGATTTCCCGAAGATCCTCGGCGTCAGCGCTGACGACGCCTCCTGGCTCGTCACCGTCACGCTCCTCACGAGTGCCGTCGCCACTCCGATCGTCTCCCGCCTGGCAGACATGTTCGGAAAACGACGCATGATGCTGATCTCGATGACGATGATCGTGGTCGGATCACTGGTCGCGGCGATCGGCGGCAATTTTGTCGCCCTGCTGATCGGACGTGGTCTCCAGGGCTTCGCGATCTCGATGATCCCCGTCGGAATCAGCATCATGCGCGACGAACTGCCCAAGGAGAAGGTGGCGTCGGCAACAGCGTTGATGAGTGCCACTCTCGGAATCGGCAGCGCACTCGGGCTCCCCCTGTCCGGGTTGATCTTCGAGCATCTGGGCTGGCCCGCCATCTTCTGGCTCTCGGCGATCGTGGGCGTCCTGCTGATCATCGCGGTAGCCGTCGTCGTCCCGGAATCAAGTGTTCGTACCCGCGGCAAATTCGACTTCCTGGGCGCGGTCATGCTCTCGACAGCACTCACGGCGATCCTCCTCGCCATCTCCAAGGGCGCCCGTTGGGGATGGACGAGCGAACTGACATTGCTGATGTTCGTCATCGGAATCGTGACTCTCGCATTGTGGTTCCCTTACGAACTTCGCGTCACCCAGCCGATGGTCGATCTACGAACGTCGGCCAAGCGGCCTGTTCTGCTGACCAACGTCGCCTCGATCCTCGTCGGCTTCTCGATGTACGCGAACAACCTCTCCACCACCCAACAACTTCAGATGCCGAAGATCTCCGGCTACGGCTTCGAACTGGGCGTGATGGCGGCCGGACTGTGCATGATTCCGGCAGGCCTCGCGATGGTCTTCTTCGCGCCCGTCTCCGCGAACATCACGAAGCGATTCGGAGCCAAGATCACCCTGATCGTCGGCGGCACGGTGCTCGCGCTCGCCTACATCGCGCGAGTGTTCCTGACCGGTTCGATAGCACTGATCATCATCAGCGCGGCGGTGGTCAGCATCGGAACCGCAATCGCCTACTCCGCGATGCCGATGCTGATCATGCGATCGGTTCCGATCACCGAAACCGCGTCGGCAAACGGCCTCAATTCGCTGCTCCGCTCAGTCGGTACTTCCACGTCCAGCGCGGTGGTTGCCGCCATGCTCACGTCGATGGTCATCCCGTCCGGGCCGGGCGAGGGCCTTCCGTCGATCGACGCCTTCAAGAACATCTTCTGGCTGGCCGCCCTCGCCGCCGTGGCTGCTGCCGCTGCGTTCATTCCTCGCCGCGGCGCAAAACCGGAAGCGGCACTTCGCCCGGTGACCCCGGAAGGGTTCGAGCTTCCCGACGCCGCCGTGTCCGAAACGGAAATTGTGGTTGCCGGTCGTGTGATCCGGGCCGACAGCCGACCGATCCGGCAGGCCGTTGTCACCGTGATGGACATGGAGGGTCGACCGATTGACTGGAGTCGCGCCGACAACGAAGGCAACTTCTCCCTCGCCCTACCCCGGCCCGGCCGGTACCTGGTGGTCACGAGCGCCGACGGTTGGTCCCCTCGGTCACAGGTAATCGACTTCGACAGCGCGCAATCGACGCACACCGTCGAACTCGGCGACCGCCTCACCATCTCCGGCAAGGTCGGAGTCGGCGGCCGAACAACCTCGGGAACTGTCGTCACACTCACGAAACCGACCGGCGAATTCGTCGCATCCACGGTCACCGACGGAACCGGGCACTACGGAATCGCACTTCCCACATCCGGCCGGTACATCCTGACCGCGCTGACCGAGAGCGGACACGGCACATTGGCTCGTCAGATAGCGGTCATCGCGCAGTCCACCGTCGTCGACTTCGACGTACCCGTCGATGCCGAGCCGTTGACGACAGTATGAACGCCAGTATGAGCAACCGAACGCATGGCGATCGGGTATCGAAGCGAGCGACATGAGCAGCGGCGAAGCCAGCATCCTCACAGCAGCGAAAGCCTTGTTCGCGGAACGAGGTTACGCATCGACGACCATCAAGGACATCGCGGTCGCAGCCGGCTACTCCCCTGCCCTGGTCATGAAGATCTACGGCAGCAAAGCTCGGCTGTACTCGGCTGCGATCCCGTCCGCACCTCCGATGGACGAGGATCCGAATGCCGACGCCACCGGAGACATCGGCTGTCAACTGGTCGAGAAACTTGTCGCTCGTAGAGAATCCGATGAAACCGATCCGTGGGCAATGCTCGCAGTACACGTTCACGAGGCGCCAGATCCGGCCGCCGCTCGGGCCGAGATCAAGCAACGATACGTTCACGGGATCGCGCGCCGCATCGGCGACACGGAGCCCGGTTTGGTACGCAGCCAGATCGTCGTCTCACTGCTGCTCGGACTGGCCACCGGCATGCGGACGCTCGAACTCCTCGGTGAGGATTCACTGTCGTCGGAGGATCTGATCCGGCGCTACGGAAGGCTGATTCAAATAGCCGTCGACGAAATCGAACCGGTATCCGAGCACGAATCGTTCATCAGTGACACGGTGGAGGAATGACTACTTACCGATACCTCGACGCCGACCGGAATCTCCTCGAAGAGAAAGATTTCGAAACCGAGCAGGACGCACAGGAATACCGACTCTCCGTCCTCGGTGCCGAACACATCGAGCCCGCGGGCGAATGATCCTGTCGAGTCCCCGATCGGTCAGGAAGACTTCGCGGCAGTGGTGAGTTCAGCGATCAAGGCTTGAACGCGCCGCTCGATTTCGTCACGGATCGGGCGAACTGCTTCAAGGCCCTGTCCGGCCGGGTCGTCGAGAACCCAGTCTCGGTAACTCTTGCCGGGGAAGATCGGGCACGTGTCGCCGCAGCCCATGGTGATGACGACATCCGAATCCTGGACGGCGTCGACAGTGAGGATCTTCGGAGACTGCGCTGAGATGTCGATACCGCGCTCTGCCATCGCCTCGACCGCTGCCGAATTGACGGTCTCGGCGGGTGCGGATCCGGCGGAACGGACCTCGATGGCGTCGCCTGCGAGATGGCTCAGGAATCCCGCGGCCATCTGAGATCGACCGGCATTGTGGACGCAGACGAACAACACCGATGGTTTGCTCATGACCTCGCTCTTTCTCGACTGGATGAAACCTCTTCGACTGCAAAGCGTTTGCGTAGAGCAAGGGAGACATAGACCAGCCCGACGAGCACCGGTACCT
>NZ_CAURKP010000083.1:0-23554 GCF_963525155.1 uncultured Rhodococcus sp. | reverse complement strand
AACTGAAACGTTCCCGGCCTGAAACACGTAAAGAGACGGCCTCCACGAACTTTCGTTCGTGGAGGCCTTCTCTTTGTCAGGTTTCTAGCGCGGGCGGCGACGGATGACGATGTCGCGGACCAGAATGAAGATCATCAATCCGGCGGTGCCGATGAGCCACAGATCCTCGACCTTGCCGTGATGGTTTCCGATCATCATCAGAAGCAGGAATATTGCGAAGAACCATCCGAGGAAACGGAAAAACTTGAGTCCTTCACCACTCCACCCCCATGCGGCAGAGGGAACCTCGGCCTCATCGACGTGCGAGACCACGACGGGGGCGCTGGACTTGACGTCCAACTGGGTATCGGCCACGGTCGATCCTCCTGCTCATTCGGTTGCACTACTGCCCAATATGGTGACATACGACTGCCTGTCGTACGTAGTTGGGCGTCGATAAGGTTGTTCTCAGGTGTTATCAGGAACAATGGGCGAGTGCAGGAAACCACACGTACCCGCGTCCTCCTCCTCGGCAGTACCGGTTCGATCGGTACCCAAGCGCTGGAGGTCATCGCTGCCAACCCCGACCGTTTCGAAGTAGTCGGTCTTGCAGCGGGCGGCAACAACGTCGAGTTGTTGGCCGAACAGATTCGTGCAACCGGCGTTACGGACGTCGCCGTCGCCGATCCTGCAGCGGCATCGGCGCTGGAATCGGTAACCGCCCGTTCGGGACCGAGCGCCGTGACAGAACTGGTTCGGGACAGCGGTGCCGATGTTGTCCTCAATGCGCTCGTCGGTTCTTTGGGACTCGAACCGACACTGGCGGCTTTGAACTCGGGAGCGCGCCTGGCGCTGGCGAACAAGGAATCGCTTGTCGCCGGCGGAGCGCTGGTGACGAAAGCCGCCGCCCCCGGTCAGATCGTGCCGGTCGACTCGGAGCATTCGGCGCTTGCCCAGTGCCTACGTGGTGGAACAGGCGACGAGGTGGCCCGGTTGGTTCTCACCGCTTCGGGTGGGCCGTTCCGTGGCTGGAGCGCCGAGGATCTCGAAAGTGTGAATCCGGCTCAGGCAGGTGCGCACCCCACCTGGTCGATGGGCCCCATGAACACCCTCAACTCGGCAACTCTGGTCAACAAGGGCCTCGAGCTGATCGAGACGAACCTGCTGTTCGGGATCGACTACGACCGCATCGACGTCACCGTGCACCCGCAGTCGATCGTGCATTCCATGGTGACCTTCTTCGACGGATCGACGCTGGCACAGGCGAGTCCACCGGACATGAAGCTCCCGATTGCTCTCGCTCTCGGCTGGCCGGACCGCATCGAAGGTGCGGCGTCGGCATGCGACTTCACCACCGCCTCCACCTGGGAATTCGAGCCGCTCGATTCGTCGGTGTTCCCCGCCGTCGATCTGGCGCGAAGCGCAGGCAAATCCGGAGGTTGCTTCACCGCGATCTACAACGCGGCCAACGAAGTGGCGGCTCAGGCATTCCTCGACGGTGTCATTTCCTTCCCGGCGATCGTCCGCACGGTGGCTGCTGTTCTCGACGATGCAGGTCAATGGTCCGCAGAACCGGTTACCGTGGACGACGTTCTGGCCGCAGACGGCTGGGCACGCACACGAGCGCGTCAGCTCGTGAAGCAGGAGGGCTAGAGCTTTCATGGTTTTTGCACTGGGCGTAGTGCTGTTTGCCCTCGGCATCGGCGTGTCCATCGCCCTGCACGAAGCCGGTCACATGTGGACGGCCAAGGCTTTGGGAATGAAGGTTCGCCGCTACTACATCGGCTTCGGACCGAAGATCTTCTCGTTCCGTCGAGGTGAGACCGAGTACGGCCTCAAGGCGCTGCCGCTGGGCGGATTCTGCGACATCGCGGGCATGACGGCCCTCGACGAGATGACGCCTGAAGAAGAGCCGCACGCGATGTACAAGAAGGCGGCGTGGAAGCGCGTCGTCGTCATGTCCGGCGGTATCGCGATGAACTTCATTCTCGGGTTTGCGCTGCTGTACGGGCTGGCTCTCGGCTGGGGCCTGCCGGATCGCAGCGGGGATACGTTGGCGAAGGTGGGCAGTCTGTCGTGCGTCGCACCGACGCAGTCCAAAGACGGAACTCTGGCGACCTGCTCCGGTGACGGTCCGGCGCAACGGGCTGGGTTGGAGCCGTCGGATGTGATCACAGCCGTTGATGGGCAACCGGTGTCGACATCGGCCGATGTGGTGGCCAAATTGCAGCCGGTCACCGGTACTGCAGTGCTCAGCGTCGAACGCGACGGGCAGGATCTAACGATTCCAGTCGTCGTAGAACAAGCGCAGCGGTGGGTGACGGATCCGGCAACAGGTGATTTGCGTTCGGCGACTGTGGGCGCGGTCGGAATGAGCCTGGGTACCGTGTCGCCACCCCTGCTCCAGTTCAACGCTTTCAGCGCAGTTCCGGGCACCCTGAGTTTCACCGGCTTCACTCTGGTCGAATCGGTCAAGGCCATGGCTGATCTGCCGGCAAAGGTCGGTGCGTTGTGGGAATCGGTGACAGGCGGCGAACGCGCCCAGGACACACCTATCAGCGTGGTCGGTGCAAGCGTTATCGGCGGTGAAGCGGCGGACCGTGCACAGTGGGCGACGTTCGTCGGACTGCTCGCATCGATCAACTTCTTCCTCGGTGTTTTCAACATCCTGCCGCTGTTGCCGCTCGACGGCGGTCACATCGCGGTGGTCTTCTACGAGAAGATCCGTGATTGGTTCCGCGCCCGCCGAGGCTTGATTCCCGGCGGCCCGGTCGACTACACCAGACTCCTTCCGATTACTTACGTATTCATCGTGATCGGTGGCGCGTTCATGTTGCTGACACTCACGGCTGACATCGTCAATCCGATCAAGATCTTCTGACCGTGTGAGAAGGGTGACGGTTGCCGCGCGGTAGTGCGGCGATCGCCCGGCTAAACTTGCAGTGAAGCTATGAAAGAAGGCACAGACGTGACCATCCCTATCGGACTGGGAATGCCCTCGGCACCCGCAGCGATTCTTGCTCCTCGACGCAAGACACGGCAGCTGCAGGTCGGCACGGTAGGTGTGGGCAGCGATTTCCCCATCTCGGTGCAGTCCATGTGCACCACGAAGACGCACGACGTCAATGCAACGCTCCAGCAGATCGCGGAACTGACCGCGTCCGGTTGCGACATCGTCCGTGTCGCCTGCCCGCGTCAGGAAGACGCGGACGCGTTGTCGATCATTGCGAAGAAGAGCCAGATCCCGGTCATCGCCGACATCCACTTCCAGCCGCGCTACATCTTCGCGGCAATCGATGCGGGATGCGCTGCGGTGCGCGTCAATCCGGGCAACATCAAGGAATTCGACGGCCGTGTCAAAGAGGTGGCCAAGGCTGCCGGTGACGCAGGCATTCCGATCCGTATCGGTGTCAACGCGGGATCGCTCGATCCTCGGTTGATGGAGAAGTACGGCAAGGCGACGCCCGAAGCGTTGGTCGAGTCCGCGCTGTGGGAGGCCGGGTTGTTCGAAGAGCACGGCTTCGGTGACATCAAGATCTCCGTCAAGCACAACGATCCGGTGATCATGGTCGAGGCTTACCGCCAACTCGCCGCCAAATGCGATTACCCGTTGCACCTCGGCGTCACGGAGGCAGGGCCGGCGTTTCAGGGCACGATCAAGTCCGCGGTCGCCTTCGGTGCGCTGCTCGCGGAGGGTATCGGCGACACGATCCGGGTTTCGCTCTCGGCCCCGCCGGCCGAGGAAATCAAGGTCGGTAACCAGATTCTGCAGTCTCTGAACCTGCGTCCCCGCAAGCTCGAGATCGTCTCATGCCCCTCGTGTGGCCGTGCACAGGTCGATGTCTACACACTTGCCGACGAGGTCTCCGCCGGCCTCGAAGGCATGGAGATCCCGCTGCGCGTGGCAGTCATGGGTTGCGTCGTGAACGGACCGGGTGAAGCGCGTGAGGCCGACCTCGGTGTGGCGTCCGGCAACGGCAAGGGCCAGATATTCGTCAAGGGCAAGGTCATCAAGACGGTGCCCGAGGCGCAGATCGTCGAGACGTTGATCGAAGAGGCGATGAAAATTGCCGAAAGCATGGAGGGTGACGCGTCGGAGGGTGCGCCGGTCGTCACCGTGAGTTGAGTGATTGCCGGATGAATCTTCCCCGTCGGTGTCAGGTTCGTGGCAATCTGAGTGCATCATGATCGGGTAGTGATATTCGTGGACGCGCAGTCGAGTCGAGGGGGTTGACGGATGCTCAAACTCCTCGGAGCCAAGCAGGTCGGAAGTCGAGATCTCGAAGACGTCCGACGGGTACTCGACGCCGATCCGGTGGCGGGCTGCATGATTGCCGCGCGCGTCGAAGAATGTGGCGTCGACCCACGAATGATTCACGGCGAGCTGTGGAGTCGAGGCGGGCCGTTGTCCTCACTGTGCTTTGCCGGGGCGAATCTGGTTCCGCTTCGAGGCGATCCGGATGACATTCGGGCATTCGCCGACCGTGCCTGTCGGATTCCGCGCATGTGCTCGTCGGTGGTCGGCCGCGCCGAATTGGCGTTGCCGCTGTGGGAGATGCTCGAGCTCGACTGGGGAACTGCGCGGGAGGTGCGCCCCGAACAGCCGTTGCTCGCGGTTTCCGAGCCGCTGGCGTGTCCGTCGGATCCACTGGTCCGGCAGGTTCGCTCGGACGAACTCGAGATCTATCTGCCTGCCGCGATCGCGATGTTCATCGAAGAGGTCGGAGTCGACCCGCGTGCCAACGACGGTGGGCGCGGATACCGGCACCGTGTCGCTAGCCTGATCGCCGCTGGTCGAGCGTGGGCGCACATCGAGGACGGCCAGGTCGTTTTCAAGGCGGAGGTCGGTTCGATGTCTGCTCGCTGTGGCCAGATCCAGGGTGTGTGGGTCAACCCGGAATTTCGTGGGCAGGGCTTCGGCGTGACCGGTACAGCGGCTGTAGCGGAGTCGATCATGGCGACCGGTCGCATTGCGAGCCTGTACGTCAACAGCTTCAATACGATTGCGCGGTCGACCTATTCGCGGGTGGGGTTCCGACAGGTCGCGACCTTCTCGACGGTGCTGCTCGACTGACCGTACAAGCTGCGTGCAATGGTCGCGCCTACGCTGGGTGGAGCATTTGTCGCCCTACTATGGGGCTCGATGAACACTCGGCATTTCTCTCGTAGTCGCTCGGCCCAACTGTTGGCCTCCTGCACCGTGATTTTCTTGGCGGTGGGGATCAGTTCGTGTACTCCGAAACCCGCCGGCCCCGAGCCCGTCGCGCAGCAGTTCCTGAGTGCGTTCGGTGACAGGGATATCGACGAGGCAGCAAAACTGACGGACCGGCCTGATTCCGCGGGTCCTGTATTGAGTGACACCTGGGATGCGCTCCAGGCCGAGTCGATGACTGCCGAGACGACGTCGGTGAAGATGAACGGTGACACAGCGACGGTCGGCTACACCTACGAGTGGCACCTTCCGAAAGACCGCGTGTGGACGTACGACGGCGAGCTGCAGATGGGACGCAAGGACGGCGACTGGTCCGTCCGGTGGAGTTCGACGGACGTTCATCCGCGCCTCGGTGACAAGCAGACGATGTCGTTGCGGGCAACCGCGGCGCCGCGAGCGCGGGTCAACGAGCATTCGGGCACGGATGTCCTGGTGCCGGGAATTGTCTACCGAGTGAAGTTCGATCGCTCGAAGAGCAACGACATCATTGGTTCCGCGAACAGTCTCGCAAGTGTTCTCGGTCGGTTCGATTCTTCGCTGACGGGTCAATCGATCGCCGAATCTTCGACGGCCGTCAAGGGCGACTATCTGGTGACCCGCCTGCGCAGTGACGACTACGACCAGGTATCGGCGCAACTGGGAGCCATCTCGGGAGTATCTGTCTCGGACGAATCGGATCTCGTCTCGACGGACCCGGAGTTCGCGCCCGACCTTCTCGGGCAGATCAAGAAGACGATCATCGACGAGGTCGACGGCAAAGCCGGCTGGAGTGTCGTCACGGTCAACCAGAACGGCGTCGACACCGATGTGCTGACCGAGACTGCGCCGCAACCTGTTCCGTCGTTCAGTATCAGTTTGGACCGCAACATTCAGATCGCTGCTCAGCGTGCCGTGAACGTGAACAAGGATCAGGCGATGATGGTGGTCATCGAACCGTCGAGTGGGGCGATCCTGGCTGTCGCACAGAACAAGGCAGCAGACCGCGACGGACCGGTCGCGACGATGGGTCAGTACCCGCCCGGTTCGACGTTCAAGATCATCACGGCAGGCGCCGCAATTTCGACCGGTCAGGCGACCCCCGACACGATGGTGCCATGTCCTGGCCGGATCGAGATCGGTGAGCGCAGCGTCCCCAACTACAACGAGTTCTCACTCGGCACGGTGCCGATGGCAACGGCCTTCGCGCGTTCGTGCAACACGTCCTTCGCCAAGCTGGCCAGCGAGATGCAACCAGACACGTTGACCACTGCCGCAGCGCAGTTCGGCATCGGCCAGGACTACAACGTGGTGGGATTGCCGATCGATTCCGGTTCGGTGCCGCCGGCGTCGGACCTGGTGCAGCGGACCGAAGACGGGTTCGGTCAGGGAAAGGTCGTGGTCAGTCCGTTCGGAATGGCGATGGCAGCGGCGACGGTCGCGAACGGTTCGACTCCGGTGCCGCAACTGATTTCAGGGCGCGAAACCACCATCGACGGTGAGCGCCCGGCGATCTCGCCCGCCATGGTCGACGGCCTGCGCGGCATGATGCGACTCGTGGTCACCAGCGGTACTGCAGAACGAGTCGAAGATCAGGGTGAGGTGTACGGCAAGACCGGTGAAGCCGAGGTCGAAGGGGGATCGCACGCGTGGTTCGTCGGCTATCGCGGGAACCTGGCATTCGCGACTCTGGTTGTGCGGGGCGGAAGTTCGGACAACGCCGTCGCAGTCACCCGCGACATGCTCACCGCCCTGCCTGAAGGCTACTGACCCGTCAGGGGAGCAGTCCCAACCGCCGGGCGGTCACCACGGCTTCGTGGCGTGAGCTCGCGTCCAGCTTTCCCATCGCGCTTCGCAGATAGCTCTTGACTGTTTCCGGGCGAAGGGAAAGCCGTTGGCCGGCTTCGATGTTGGTGCAGCCGAGTGCGACCTGAGAGAGAACGTCCACTTCACGCGGGGTGAGCGTGACGTCGGATTCGGCGTCGGCGGTAGGACGCAGCAGGTTGGCCAAACGCTGGGAGAGTCCGCGGAGTTTGGTCTGCAAGTCGGTGTCGGTGACGGTCTGGGCGACACTGCGTAGTTCGGCGTGGACTCCGCGGATCTCTTCCGAAGACATACCGTCGGCGGTAGTCGCGGCGGCGGCCTGCAGTAGTTGCAGGCGACGATCGACTTCGTCGCGGATGGCGAACTCCATCCCGAGACGCCGGGATGCGCCGACCATGACGTCTGCTGTGCGGTCACCCAACGGAGCGGAATCGCGGATCGCGGCGTAGAGCACAGCGCGCGATTTTCCCGAAACCATGACCGGAACGGCGATGATCGAATGCAGGCCCTCGCTGAGAACAGGACGGTCGAAGTGATGAGTGATGGACTGCGAATTGCCGTAATCGTTGACGGTGATCGGTGAACCCTGGGCTACGACGCGTCCGCCCATGCCCGAGCGCGGCGGGATGGCCAAGCCCTTGAGGTTGTTGGTGCGGGTGCCGACGAATTCGCTCAGGTGCAGGGTTCCGTCCTGGACCTCGCCTCCGAACAGCACGGGAACAACGCCCTGAGCTGCGATTGTTCGGAGTTCACCTCGCATTGCGTCCCCGTCGCGGGGGCGCAGAAGTGACGAAGCATGTCGGTTCACGCAGGTACCCCTTTCTGGGGGTAGTGAAGTTCTCTTGTGAGCTAGATCATAGGGGGTGAACAGTACGTATGACGAGCCGCCAACGTAACCGGTCGGGCCAACCATACGACGATCGATAAGGAGCAAGTTGATGAGCACCGATCCCACCGCACGGGTGCGCGAGCTGCTGGACCAGTACGACACCCCGCATGCCAGCGCCGCAGAATTGCTCTGCGATCGGCATCCCGCGGATGGCGTTGCATTCACGGTCGTCGAGGCAGACCTTAGCTCGGTGGACCTCACTTACGGTCATCTACGTGAGCAGTCCGCGCGTTTCGCGGCAGCTCTGGCCGACCTCGGAGTCGAGCCGGGTGACAACGTCGCGACCTTGATGGGCAAGTCTGCGGACCTGGTGGTCGCGCTCCTCGGAATCTGGCGCCGCGGAGCGGTCCACGTGCCCTTGTTCACGGCGTTCGCTTCGCCGGCCATCGCTTTCCGCTTGACGGCCAGTGGCGCGAAGGTGGTCATTTCCGACGCCAATCAGCTCGAGAAGCTCGCGCCGGGAGAGGACATCCCCGCCGACGCAGCGTGGCAGGTCATCGTCGCGGGCGGCGCGGCCGGTGACGAGTTGGACTTCGACGCACTTGTCGCAGCTCAGGATGCCGAAGACCCGAAGGGCGCTTCTCAGGCAGTCGGCGGCAACGCACCGATGGTGCAGTTGTTCACCAGTGGCACCACGGGAACACCCAAGGGCGTGCCGGTTCCGGTGCGCGCGCTCGCCTCGTTCCACGCATACCAGGAGTTCGGCCTCGACGTCCGAGAGGACGACGTGTTCTGGAACGCCGCAGACCCGGGCTGGGCGTACGGGCTGTACTACGCGTTGCTCGGCCCGCTTGCCGCCGGCACGCGAAGCTTGCTGCTGCACGCCGGATTCTCCGCGCCGCTGACGTGGCAGATCATCGAGAAGTTCGGTGTCACCAATTTTGCCGCCGCTCCGACCGTCTACCGCAGTCTGCGTGCCGACAAGGCTCCCGTTCCGGAAGGCATCTCGCTGCGCCGCGCTTCCTCGGCCGGTGAGCCCTTGACTCCGGATGTTGTTGCGTGGTCGAAGAACTCGTTGGGCGTCGAGGTCCGTGATCACTACGGCCAGACCGAGCACGGCATGTTCATCGTCAACGCCTGGGCCGACGGACTTCGCGACGATGTCCGTCCCGGATCCATGGGTCGTCCGTTGCCGGGTTGGTCTGCCGCTGTGCTGGAAGACAATTCGGATGACATTGCACCGGCCCGCACTCAGGGCCGCGTGGCGATCGATACTCACAACAGCCCGTTGATGTGGTTCACCGGGTACGTCGATGCGCCGGAGAAGACGAAGCAGCGATTCAGCGAAGACGGCCGCTGGTACATCACCGGTGATGCGGGAATGACGGACGAGGACGGATTCTTCTTCTTCTCCTCGCGCGACGACGACGTCATCATCATGGCGGGCTACCGCATCGGTCCCTTCGACGTCGAGAGCGTGCTGGTCATGCACGAGCACGTCATCGAGGCCGCCGTGGTGGGCATGCCCGACGAGTTGCGCGGTGAGGTTCTCGAGGCGTTCGTCGTTCTTCGCGAAGGCGTCGACGGCGACGACGAACTCGAGAAGGAACTGCAGACGTTGGTGAAGAAGAAGTTCGCCGCGCACGCGTACCCACGCACGGTGCACTTTGTTCCGAACCTGCCCAAGACCCCGAGTGGCAAGGTTCAGCGGTACATCTTGAGGAAGGGATAAACCCCTGCTGTGGGCCGTTATTAAAAACCCGCCGTTTATAAAAGCGCACAGCAATGTCAGCGCCGACGAATTCTGCCGACCACCATGAGGGCGACCAGGGTGACCGCAAGCAGCAGTGTCGTATTTGCTGCGGCAAGAAATACCTGGCCACGGTCGGTGAGTCCGAAGATGCTGACCGGCAAGGTCTTCCATGTCGCCGGGTAGACCATGACCGTTGCGCCCAGCTCACCCATCGACAGTGCGATGGAAAGCCCGGCAGCCGCACCCAACGCTGGGAGCAGCAGCGGTAGCGTTACCCGTGTCAGCACCCGCACCGGGCCGGCGCCGAGTGATTCGGCAGCTTGACGGTAGGCGGGATCGAGCCGTTCGAGCGCGGCCGATACGGAACTGAAGGCAAAGGCAAGCACCAAAACCGTGTGAGCGAGAATCACGATCCACTTGGTGCCGCCGAGCAGTAGCGGGCGCTCGTTGAAAGTGATGAGCAGACCCAAGCCGATCGCGACCGACGGAACCGCAATCGGTAAATGGAATACGGCATCGGTGATGCGCCGCAGCCACATCGGTGCCTCACGCGAGGCCAGCGCGGCCCACGTTCCGACTATCAATGCCAATGCCCCCGCGATGAATGCAGTCTGCAAACTGACGATCAGGCTGGCGAAGTTCTCGTCGGACAGCGCCGTGGAGAAGTTCTTGCCGCCGAGATTCGACGGGAGTGGACCGGTCCACGATCCGGCCAAGGCAGCCGCGACGACGGTGGCGATGGGCGCGACGAAAACCACCGCGACGACCAGGGTGAAGAATCCGAGTACGAGAGCCCTAGAGCTTCGTGTCCACAGCAGCACGGCTGCCTCCCATCAATCTGTTGAAGGTGAATCGGTAGAGGCAGTACAGGCCGAGTGAGAGTGCGACCTGGACCGTCGCGATCACTGCCGCGCCGGGCAAGTCGAAGGTGACAATGCCGCGGGTGTAGATGAGGACCGGCAGAGTTACGACGTCTTTAGCCCCGGTGAAGAGCACGATGCCGAATTCATTCAGCGTCATCAGAAGCACGAGCGATCCACCGGCCAGGAGGGCCGGCCACGCTTCCGGCATCACCACCTGCCGCAGAACTCGGACGGGTGACGCGCCGAGACTGGCTGCCACGTCGAGTTGTTCACGCGGAATCTGGGTGAACGCTGCCAATAGCGGACGCACGACAAAGGGTGTGAAGAAAGTGATTTCGGCCGCGATCACACCGAACGGAGTGTTGAGGAAATTCAGTGGGCCGCTCGCGTCGCCGGTGATGCGGACGATCAAGGCGTTGACGGCGCCGGCTGTCCCGTACAGGAATGTGAACGCCAGCGTGATCAGGAAAGACGGCAGGGCGAGCACCGTGTCGATCAATCGCCCCACCAACTTGGATCCGGCGAACGGAACGAAGGCCAGCACCAAGGCGAGGAAGGTTCCCAGGATCAGGCAACCCAGGGTCGACGCCACGGCGATTTGGATGGTCCGCCAGAGTGCGGTTCTGAACAGTTCCGATCCGAGCACCGAAGACCACGTGGACAACCCGGTGCCGCTTCCGGTGCTCAGAGATTCCGTGAGGACACGTGCGGTGGGATAGACAGCAAACACGAGGACAAGAAGCAGTGGTGGTAGCGTCCACCCGATCCGGCGCCACGGGATCGGGTCTTTGTGCTGGGGCACAGCGGTTTCGGGGCGCTCCAAGGTTGTCGTCATGGGTGGCGATCCGCCGGAACCAGGACACTGCCGTCCGTGGGCAGGACGACGCCCACTTCGGTGCCGACCGGGCGCTCGTCGTGCCCTGGAACATCTGCGTCGACGCGGACGTCGTCGAGGCCACGTACAGCCAGCGTCAGACGCGTCGTGGAACCGCGCCAGACGCTCGAGACGATGCGCGCCGGGAATGATCCTCGTGCGCCGACGCCGCTTACGGCTACCGCGTGTGGACGAACACACAGGTAGGCGTCCATGTCGGACTCCCATTCGATGTGCCCGATCTCGGGCTGCGGGGCGTGAGCAGTGAACGGCGTGCCACCGATCGAGACCAGCGCGGAGGTGCCGATGACGCGTGTGACGGTGCAGGGCAGCAGGTTGGCACCCCCGAGGAACGCCGCGGTGAAGCTGGACGGCGGACGTTTCCACAAGGCCTCAGCGGTGTCGATGTCCGCGAGTCTGGCGTTGCGCATCACTGCGATTCGGTCTGCGAGCGCCAGGGCTTCACTCTGATCGTGCGTCACATAGAGCATGGCTGTGTCAGGTAGTGCTGCGCGCAGTCTCGCCAGTTCGCCGAGCATGCTCTCGCGAAGTTGAGCATCCAGGGCGGCCAACGGTTCGTCGAGGAGGAGTACTCCAGGGCGAATTGCCAACGCTCGGGCAATGGCGATTCGCTGCTGTTGACCGCCGGAAAGTTCACGGGGAAGCCGCTTTCCGTACGCCGACATCCCGACCATGTCCAGGGCTTCGGCCACGCGAGGGCCGATCTCCGACCGCGGCACGCGATGGGCTCGGAGTCCGAAGGCTACGTTTTCGGATACACGCATGTGCGGGAAGAGAGCGTACGACTGGACGACGACGCCGATACCGCGTTGTGCGGGAGGCAGATTGGTGATGTCTCGGGTGCCGAGCTTGACGGAACCGGACGTGGGGCGGACAAATCCCGCGAGGGCCTTCAGGGCGGTCGACTTGCCGGATCCACTGGGCCCCAGCAGTGCCACAGTTTCACCGGGTGCCACTCGCAGATTGAAATCGACGAGTGCATGGGTTGCGGTCTTCCCGCGGCCGTAGGCGACGTTGACACGATCGAAGGTGATGGCCGGAGCAGAATGTTCGATCGCTCCGTGAACACCGACGGTCTCGGGGAGCGTCCGCCCCAGTCTGGTTCTTGCCATGATCAGCTCCCGGTGGCTTTCTGGTAAGCGGCGATGTCGGCGTCGAGCGAGCTGAGGACGTCGTTCCAGTTCGGGGTCCAGACGTTGACGCCCTGCAGAACTCCGGAAGGCGTGTTCTTGTCGGTGGATTCACCGGCAGCGCTTCGGACGTCCTCGCGGACCGATACGCCGAGTGCATCGGTGGCGACGGTCTTCTGGGATTCTTCGGAGAGCAGGAACTCCATCAACTTCTTGGCTTGTTCGCTGCTCGGTGCGCTCTTGGCGAGGCCCATCACGTAGGGCAGTGCAATGGTGGTGCGAGTGCCGTCGGCTCCAGCGGGGAAGAAGATGTCGAACTTCGAGCCGTCGTCGGCGATGGAGGCGAGGTTCATCTGGACGTCACCGTTGGCGACCAGGAGTTCCCCGTTGCTGACCTTGGGCTGGAGCTTTCCGGTGGAGGACGAGGGACCGACGTTGTTGGCCTGGAGCTTTCCGAGGTAGTCGAGTGCGCCTTCCTTGCCCATCAGATGCTGGAGCAGCAACAACACCGCGGTACCGTCGCCGGCCTGGCCGGGCGTGGAGTACTGCAACTTGCCCTTGAACTGGTCAGTGAGCAGATCGTCCCAAGATTGTGGGGCGGGTGATGCAGTCGGATTGGCGATGAACGAGAGGTAATTCTCGACGACGGTTACGTACTTGCCGGCGTCGTCCTTCTCGTCGGCAGGAACGGCGGAGGTGTCGATTCCGCTGGGCTCGAGCAGACCTTGGGCGTCGGCCTTCTGGATGAACGGGGGCAGCGTGATGATCACGTCTGCCTGTGGGTTGGACTGCTCCTTTTCGACGCGGGAGACGACCTCGCCGGATCCGGCTTCCACGAGGTTGACGGCGATACCGGTCTGCGCGGTGAAGGCGTCGAATCTTCCCTTGTACCAACCGGACAGGCCGTCGGCGCTGTATACGGTGACGGTCTCGGTGTCTGATCCGGCAGCAGTGCCGGTGCCACCGCAGGCAGTGGTGAACGAAAGGACGGACACGGCGAGAGCGGCCGCAGCGATGCTCGGGCGTAGACGCATGACGATTCCTTTTTCGGAGGTGAGATCAGGAGTGGGTGAGGAGTTCGGCGAACTCCGTCACGGACGGGACGATGTGGGTGGCTCCGGCGTCGCGAAGCTGTTGCTCGTCGTGTGCGCCGGTCAGAGTTCCGGCGACGATGGATGCGCCGGAACGAATGCCGCTGAGCACGTCGTTGGACGTGTCGCCGAGTACGGCGATCTGGTGGACGTCGTCGATCGAAAGTTTGAGCAGGGCAGTCAGAATCAGGTCCGGGTGCGGTCGACCGCGACCGGCCTCGGCGGGGGAGAGGGTGAGATCGGCGAGGGTTTCCCAGCCGAGCGCGACGAGGAGTTTGTCCTGGGTCGATCGGCTGAACCCGGTGGTCAAGGCGACTTTGATGCCGGCCTCGCGCAAAGTGGTGATGGCTTTCTCGGCGCCGGGGATCGGCTCGGCCAGGCCCTGGTCGATGAGGGAGTCGTACGTGGTTTCGAAGGCGGCGTTCGCGGCCTGGGCGCGGTCTTCGTCACCGAAGATCGCCCGGAACACGACGATCTTCGACTGGCCCATCGTGTCGAGGACGTACTGGCGAGCGGCGTCGGCTTCCGGGCCTTCGGCGGGCAGTCCGCCGGCTTCAGCGGCGGCAGCGAAGGCGCGAAGAACCAGTCCGTCGTCGGCGACGGTGGTGCCGGCCATGTCGAGAACGGCAAGGGTGATCGGAGACATGAGAAGTCTTTCTTGTCGGAGAGATTCAGAGACCGAGCTGGTCGGCGGTTTGTTCCGCCAGTGCCGGGCCGAGCGTCATACCGCGGCCACCGGGGCCGGCAACCACCCAGACGTTGTCGGCGGCTTGTGCGCGGTGTACAAGTTGTGAGGGGTCGATGCACTGGCTGTAGACGCCCGCCCAACGCTTGACGATTGGCGGAAGATCGCGTCCCAGAAGTGTTTCCACGACTCCGGACAGATGGCGATAGGGCGCCTCGTCGACATCGAAGTCGAAGGGTTCCTCGTATTCGTGGGTGTCGCCGATGGTCAGCCCGCCGTGCAAGCGCTGCACGCACAGGAGTTGCATGCGGTGTTCCTCGGCAGTCGGTTCCTGCGGCTGTACTGTACGGAGGTGATCGAGGGCAGATCCGGCGAAACCCGGGTAGTAGCGGAAGCTGTCACCGTCAGCGATTGCGGTGGTGAGCTTTTCGCCGAGTGGGGCGCTCTGCATCATCTGCAGGCGCACACGGCGCAACGGGAGATCGCCGGCGAGATCGCGAGCCAATCCGCCGAGTGTCGCTCCGGGGCAGACGATCACGAGATCGGCGTCGAAGCTGCGACCGTGGTCGTCGCGGATGTGTACGCCGGAGGTGGTCGTCGTGATCTCGCGGGCTTCCGTTCCGGCGTGGAAGGTGTAACGGCCGGTGGATTCGAGGTAAGAACGGATGGCGGGGAGCGCTTGCCGTGACTCGACTGCGGCGTCCAGCGTGCAGTGCAGTCCGCCGAGAAACTTGCCCCGGAGCGCGGGGTTGACGACGCGAACGGCGTCGGGATCCAGGAGCGCGAACCCTCGGTTGTCGGCGTCCGGCCGAGAGAACGCTTCCTGCGCGACCGCGACTTCCTCCTCGGTGCGCATGAGGGTGATGGAGCCGGCTGGGCGGTATCCGACGCCGGGGACACGGGCGGCAAGGTCTGCCCACAGTTCGCGCGAGCGCAGCGCAGCTTCGAGTTCGTGCGGGGCTCGCCCGGATACCCAGACGAGGCCGAAGTTCCGTACCGTGGCACCGCGGGCTTCGGGCTCACGTTCGAGATGGATGACGTCGTGTCCCCGACGGATTGCCTCGTCGGCGTGCGCCGTTCCGAGGATCCCTCCGCCCACAATCAAAATTCGCATGTAGAGATAGTGACGTTTGGTCTAGACCAATAGGGGGAATCGAGACGAACTCCAGGTTAACAATTGGTATAGACCGAATTCTTGTACGCTTGCGCCATGAATCAGCAGACGTCCACCGGGCCGGGGACCTCGAGCGTCGTGATCGAACCGGAGTTGAAGTACTACCGGGTGCGCACCGAGATCGAGACCATTCTCAGTGGGCTCGAGGAGGGCGACGCAGTCCCGTCCGAGCGGGAATTGGCGGCGCGGTTCACAGTCGCTCGCGAGACGGTCCGTCAAGCGCTTCGTGATCTGCTTGTCGAAGGACGGATCGAGCGGCGGGGGCGGGGCACTGTCGTCGCGAGTCCGAAGTTGGTTCAGCCGCTCTCGATTCGTTCGTATACCGAAGGCGCACTGAGTGCTGGGCGAGTGCCCAGTCGTAAGGTTGTGACGTTCGAACGAATGTCGGCCGACGACGGTCTCGCCACGGAATTGGGTATCGAACCAGGTGACAGCGTCGTTCATCTCGAGCGTGTTCTCTTCGCCGACGGAGAGAAGATCGGACTCGAATCAACGTTCCTGCCGGACAGCAGGTTCGGTGAGATGCTCGACGCTTTCGATGCGACGACGTCGCTGTACGCGGCTATCCGTTCCATCGGCGTGGTCTTTGCCTCCGCAACCGAACGGATTGAGACGGTGCTCGCTTCACCGCGGGAGGCAACGCTCGTCGAGTCCACGACCTCGATGCCGATGCTTCTGCTGCACCGGACGTCTGTCGACCCGGATGGTGTGCCGATCGAGCGGGTTCGCTCGCTCTATCGCGGCGACCGCATTGCCTTCTTGACGACGTTGCGGGAGTGATTGCAGTCGACTCGATTCGATCAAGGGTGTGAGTTGAACATGTCCACGAGCCCCTGGGGTGCGTTCTCGCCGAAGCACATGTCCAGTCCATCGGCGGACTGTTGTGCCGATGCGGCGCTGCGTGGGAAGAGGCGCTCTTCGTAGACAGCTAGCCCTTCCTCCGTGCTGCTGTGCGAAGCGATCGCCTGGCCGAGTTCCGCGCCGTCGAGCATTGCCAGGTTCGCACCCTCTCCGGCAAACGGCGACATGACGTGTGCCGCGTCCCCGAGCAGAGTGACCCCGGGAGTACGGCTCCAACTGTGGCCGATGGGAAGGGCATGGATGGAGCGAGGGGTCAGCGAGCTGTCGGCTTCGACGATCAGTGAACGCAGTGACTCGTCCCAGTCCGAGAAGTGTTCCAGCAGAACCTTCTTCGCGATGTGATCGTCGGAGAAGTCGACACTCGCTGCCCAGCTCTCGGGAACTCGCAGGGCGGCGTAGATGTGCAGACTGTTGTCGGTCTCACGGTGGGCAAGGAAGCCCTTGTCGGCACTGAGTGCGAACATCATTCCGCCGCCGACGGTTTCAGCGGCATCCACGTGCTGGTTGTCGGCGTCGTCGAGGTCGAACTCCACGAAAGATATTCCGGTGTACGCAGGAGTGTCGTTTGAAACCAATGGACGGATTTTCGACCACGCACCGTCGGCGCCGACCAGGAGATCGGTGGTGAAGTGGGTGCCATCCGCGAGGTGAACTTCGTGTCGACCATCCGGCAACGGATGAGCACTGCGGACCTTGGCTCCCCAGTGGAGTGTTTCCTTCGGAATTGAGCTGAGCAGTAGGTCACGCAGCTGGCCGCGGTCGATTTCCGGGCGGTCGCCGTCTCCGGTATCCTGCTCGCTCAGATGCACGACGGCATTTCGATCGAGGACGCGTGTCTCTTCCCCGCCTTGATGAACGAGGCCGCGGAACTCCTCATAGAGGCCGGCGGCATGAAGCGCGATCTGACCCGAGTCTTCGTGGATGTCGAGCATCCCGCCTTGAGTTCTGGCTGTCGGTCCGGATTCGAGATCGAATACCGCCGAATCGATTCCGCGGAGATCGAGGACTCGGGCGAGGGTGAGGCCACCGAGGCCGGCGCCGATGATTGCGATGGGGTAGTGGTTCATGGTGGGTTCCTAAGAAGTGAGTGGGGTGTTCTCGATGCCCGTGATGAGCGTGCGGAATCCCCAGGAGAGGCGCGCCGAGGGTTCACCGGCAAGTAGAGCTGTTGCATGTCTTGCGACGAGTGGGTGCGTCTGCGGGTTTGCGTTCTGGATTGCGTCGGTCAACGCGCTCCATCGGGCATCCGCGTCGGCGGAATTGTTCGGCGCCGAGTGTTCGGCAGCAGTGGATGTCGCGTACTGCAGTAGCAAGTCCACGCCCCACGCGGCTTGACCTGGAGGGACTTCGCCTTCGTCGAGCAATGCCAGCAGGCGCTCGAGCAGGCGCACGTAGTGAACTCCGCTGGGTCGGGAAACGAGTGCCGACTGGGCGAGACCGGGATGATCGAACAGCACGGCCGTGTACGAGGTCAACACCCGTTCAAGGCGAGCTTGCCAAGTGCCGGAAGAATTTTCGGCGAGGTCGACCACTCCGAGAAGTGTGTCCAGAACGGCGGCGTGCAATTCGGCGGTATTTTGAACGTACACGTACAGAGATGCCGGCCCGGTGTCGAGTTCGAGGGCGAGTCGACGCATGGTCAACTTCTGCAACCCCTCCGATCGCAAGATTTCCACCGCGGTACTGACGATGCCCTCGCGTGTCAGAGCGGGTTTGGCCGGACGATTGCGACGGCTCGACGGACCTGTTGGCTGAGTGGGCATGATTTCACCGTACACGAACATGTTCGTAACGAACATGTTCGTTGGATCACGCACTGAACGTCCACCGCTGTGCGGAGCCATATCGGGAGCGGTGGGTTACATGCCTGTACCGCCGGAGAGCATTGCGATCGTCAGTAGGATGCCACCCACAATCCCCACGAGCGGGCTGTCGCTGTCGAGAAGCCAGTCGTTCAACGATCCCATGAGCGCCTCTTTCGGGTTTCGATCTGCCGACGGTCGAGCCTATCGACAGATCGAACCCGATATGTCACTTTCGTCCGAATTGTGGATCGGACCCGAGGTGATCAGCCGTAGACGTTGCCCGGGCTGATCAACTTGGTGATCGGCACCATCAAAGCACTGGTCAGATCAGTCTCGCCGTCGATGTCGGTGTTGATGAAGACGACCAGGGTGGTGTCCTTCTCGGGCAAGTAGACCGAGACTGTCTTGTAGCCGGGCAGGCTTCCGTTGTGACCGATCCAGCCGCCGCTGTTGAACAAACCGAGTCCGTAGCCGGAGCTGTCGTCCCCTTCGCTCAAGCTCACGGTTTGCAGGCGCTGCTTCTGAGTGGCGTCGGTCAGGAGATCGCCTTTGGCCAGCGCCGGAACCCAAATGCGCATGTCGTCCAACGACGAGATCATTGCACCCGCGGCGCCGCCCCACGACGGATTCCAGTCCGTCGCCGCGGTCACGGATTCGTCGAGCGTTTGGTTGGTGTACCCCTGAGCGTGTGGTGTCGGGAACGCGTTGGTGGTGGGAAAGCTGGTGTGCTCCATTCCGAGTGGTGTCGTGATCTTGGTGTCGATGACGTCCGACAGTGTTGAGCCGGTGACCTTCTCGATGACCATGCCGAGCAGAAGGGTGTTGGTATTCGAGTAGTCGACAGTGGTTCCTGGTCGAATTTGGAGTGGGAGGTCCTTGACGTATCCGAAGAGCTCTTCGGATGTGAATGATCGGCGAGGGTCGGAAAGAACATCCATGACAAACTGTTCGGACGTCGTGTAGTCCACGAGGCCGCTGCGCATCCCCGCCAGCTGGCGCAGGCTGATCGCATCACCTTCCATGACGCCGTCGACGTATTTGGAGATCGGGTCGTCGAGACCGATCTTTCCCTCGTCGACCAATTGCAGCAGGGCGGTGACGGTAAATGTCTTGGTGACGCTACCGATCCGGTGGTAGAAGTCGGTCTCCATCGGTGCCTTGGTTGCAGTGTCGGCGACTCCTGCAACCTTCACATAGTTGCCGTCTGGTCCCCAAATGCCCACCATCGCACCGGGAATCCCCGTCGAATTCACCGCAGCGTCGATGATCGAATCGAGCTGGTCGGTGATGGTCGAGTCCATGATCGTTTAGGATGTGTCTGTGGATTTGTCCGTGCTGCAGCTGATTACAGCTCCAACCATGGCGCTGCACAGGCCGACAAGCAGGATGCGTCTTGCTCCGGTTTTCATGAGTCGAACTCTGCCTGTCCGAGGGCACTCACACATCGACCCCGGGTACGGCAGACGCAGTCCCCAGGTACCTCCTCAACCGGTACCGGGGGACTACGGAACCCTGGCCTGAACCCTTGACTTGGGTCAGAGTCCGCCGTCGAAGAACGCCGCCAGCGCGGGTGCCGGGTCTGCCGCGGTGCCCATATTTGCTACGCCGACAACGATCAATCCCAGCGTGAACAGTGCAGTGAGAAGACCGATCGACCCCGACACGAATCTCGTCCGTCGCTCGGATCGCGCCGTTCTCGCGAAGCGTGCCCACACGACCACAGTCACGGTCAGTGATATTGCTGCCGCGATCAGCGCGATCACCGCCATGGCCAAGTGATACCGCGCGAAGTCGCTGATCATCAGTTCGAGGACAGGGCTTTGCTGGTTTCCGGTGCCGGTCGACTGAGCGAGCTGTTGGCGGACCTGCCCGACAGTGTCGCCAAGTGCCCCATCCGCCTGGGCCACGGGCAACATCGAGATCAGCGAAGAGAAGGGTGCAACGACACCTTGGATATTTGCCATCACGAGTACCGAGGAAAACATCGCGAGGAGCGTGACCAGCCCTCCCGCCGAGACGAATGCGAGTTTCTTTCCAGCCGTCAGAGGGCCGGCGTTCACGAACGACGCCTTGAGCATCCGGCCGAGTGCGAGCAGAACCGTCAGCAGGATTACCGCGATCACGGCCTTGGCCACGTGGTACCGCAGCCAGTAGTCGACAGCGGACTTCAAGCTCGGCGAGAAGGCTTGGACACCGGAACTCCAGTATTCGACGAACGCGGCGCGGACCGTCTCGACGAGTTCTCCCTGGTCTGCGTACCCATCACCCGGCCTACTCGTCAGCATGCCCGGGGCGAGAACGAAGGCAGCGGAGAAACCGGCGACCAACGCGATCAACGCGGCGATCTTGCGACCGGAGGACTGCGTCGAGCGCGACGGCCCCGCAGTGTTGTGCCGTGAAGAATTGTGCAGTGGGATTCCTCCAGCGTGATGAGCGATCATCTGGTCACCGTCCACAAAGTCATGTCACCGAGTGTAGAAATCGGTACACCGGACTTCATCGTTCGAGAGGATGATATTTCCGGCGACGGCGTCCGCCCGCCCTCGCCGCTGCCGCCGACATCCCCCTCAGCACTCGACGACATTGACGGCGAGCCCGCCTTCACTGGTTTCCTTGTAACGCACGGACATGTCGTTTCCGGTTTGGCGCATGGTTTCGATGACGGTATCGAGGCTCACCACATGCGTCCCGTCACCGAGGTATGCGAGCTGAGCTGCGGTGACTGCAGTCGAGGCGGCTACGGCATTTCGTTCGATGCAGGGGATTTGGACCAGGCCACCAACCGGATCGCAGGTCAGCCCCAGATGGTGTTCCATGGCAATCTCAGCGGCATTCTCGATTTGTCGTGGTGATCCGCCCATGACAGCGCACAAGCCGGCTGCCGCCATCGCGCAGGCAGCTCCGACCTCACCCTGGCACCCCGCCTCCGCACCCGAGATCGAGGCATTCGCCTTGATGATCGATCCGATTGCGGCTGCGGTGAGGAGAAAGGTTCGAACGTCGTGAACGCCGGCGCCCGTCGCGCGTATGTGGTGATAGAGCACCGCCGGCACGATGCCTGCCGCGCCGTTCGTCGGAGCCGTTACCACGCGGCCACCTGCTGCATTTTCTTCGTTGACCGCCATGGCGTAGACGGTCAGCCACTCGCGTGAGGAGGGTGCGCAGTTACGTTGTTCCAGTTGAATGTTCGCAGACCGTGCTCTTCGGCGAACTCCGAGACGCCCGGGCAATACACCTTCGGTCTGGGTGCCGCGTTCGATGCATGCGCGCATCGCGGACCAGATCGCGTCGATGCCGCTGAATGCTCGATCCTGGCCGTGCATCGCGATTTCGTCCGACAGTGCCAGCTCGGCGATAGTTCCGGAGCCGCATTCCGCCAGTAGCTCTTTCGCGGTTCGATAGCGTGAGTTGATCGAATGCGCGCTTGCTTGCGTCTCCGTTCCGGCGCGCAGTACGAATCCGCCACCGATCGACAGATATGTACTCGTACAGACGATTTCGCGACCGATGAAGGCGGTCAGTGTCATCGAGTTGGGGTGCCCGTGACGGCGAACGAGCGGCTCGAACACCATGTCCTCGTGAGTGAACACAACGTGCCCGAGTGAGCCGCCGACGAGCTTCACCGATCCGCCGTCCGAGAGCTCGGCCCAACGCCCGTGAACGTCGTTCGGCTCGCACGTTTCAGGATCCAACCCACGAAGTCCCGCGATCACCGCGTCGGGAGTGCAGTGCCCTATTCCGGTGGCGGCGAGAGAGCCGTGCAGATTGCAGCGAATACGGTCGACCGACGCGGTCAAGCCGGCGTCGGAGAGCTCGCCGACAAAAGTGCGGGCGGCTCGCATCGGACCGACCGTGTGTGAACTGGAGGGCCCGATGCCGATGGAGAAGAATTCGAGCGCGGAAACATAGACGCCGGTGGTGCTCATTCGGCGCTCGTGACGGTAGTCGCTCCTGACTCGCGCTGGGCCGCAATCGTCAGGAGGTTGGAGCGCGAGTCCCCGGTGGCGGCTCGGATCACAGTGCGCGCCATTGCAATTGCTCCGTGCAGAACAGCTTCGTCGCCCGCTGCGGAGCGGGCATCAGCGGCAAACTCGATCGTGTGAGGAACTCCGGTAACGCCGCGTAACGCGATCATCGGGTGGATCGAGGGAACCACCTTCGACACGTTGCCCATGTCTGTCGAGCCACCGGTCAGGGGAGTTCGGGCGGCCGCGGTGCGGCCCAGGCTCGCGATCTCCTCGTCCCAGATCGTCGCCAGCACTGGGTGTTGTACCAGCTCCTCGTACCGAGGTTCGGCGCGTTCGGTCGACCAGGAGCAGTCGCTGGCCACAGCTGCGCCCTCGAAGCAGGCGAGCATACGACGCTTGGCGTCCAACAGCACGTCGAGTTCTGTGGCCCGAACTTCCGCTCGCACCAATGTCGAGGCCGGGATGATATTTGTTGCTTCGCCGCCGTGCTCGACGTAGGCGTTGAGCCTGACGTCGGAGGGAAGTTGTTGACGGAGGAGTCCGATGGCGACCAAGGCGATCGTGGCGGCGTCGCCTGCGTTGATGCCCTTGTGTGGCGCAGCGGCCGCGTGTGCGGCTCGTCCGGTGTAGGTCACGTCGAACCGGTCGACTGCCTGCGTTCCGGTGACGGTGCAGCTGACGTCTTCACCTGCAGCGCCGTGGACCATGATCGACATCGCCGCGCCCTCCCATGCGCCACGTTCGAGCAGCAAGACTTTCCCGCCGCCGTGTTCTTCGGCCGGCGTACCGAGAAGGACGACGGTCAGGCCGTGTTCCTCCGCGACCTCTCCGAGCGTGATCGCTGCTCCCAGTCCGGCAGCGGCGATGACATTGTGTCCACACGCATGACCGATGTCGGGAAGGGCGTCGTACTCGGCGCAGACGACGACGCGGAAAGGGCCGGAGCCCCGCACCGCTTCGAATGCCGTCTCGAGGCCGTAGGCGGCGCGAGTAACCGTGAAGCCGGCTTCCTGCGCGGCGTCCGCCAAGAGGGCCGACGCATGATGCTCTTCGAATGCCAACTCTGGGTGAGCATGGATGGTGTGGCTGACGTCGATGAGGCGTGATGCCCACTTCTCGATCGTGCTCGAAACCGTGTCTGTGAGGGTGCGGGTGTCAGCGATGGACATGGGTATTGCTTCCTTTCAACATCTTTGGTTCTCTGTGTCTTCGGATCGCGGTGTCTTCGGTTCTCAGCGTCTTCGGGTGCAGTTCTAGTGCCAGAGGCCCAGCGCGAACTCCGCGACGACCACGGAAAGTAGGTAAGAGGCGAGGATCGCGACGATTCCGACGGGCACGATCTTCCAGCCGATCGTCTTGAGCAAGGGAAGGTCCTTGCCGAGGCTGAGACCTGCGACAGTCAAGGTGAGGGTGCAGATCGAGAGAAAGTCGACAGTCCCGACGGTGCTCGAGACGAAATCACCGATGGGGGACCACGGTGTTGTCGCCAAGGCACCGATGGTGATGATT
>NZ_CAURKP010000082.1:0-23654 GCF_963525155.1 uncultured Rhodococcus sp. | reverse complement strand
GCAGCACATCCGCACCCTGACCTCGGCTCGCCTGGCTTCCGACGTCGCGGACGTTCCGTCCGTCATCATCGCCCGCACCGACGCTGAGGCCGCAACCCTCATCACCTCCGACGTGGACGAGCGTGACCGCCCGTTCCTCGACGGAACCCGCACGGCTGAAGGCTTCTACGGCGTCAAGAACGGCATCGAGCCCTGCATCGCTCGCGCCAAGGCTTACGCACCGTACGCAGACCTCATCTGGATGGAGACCGGCGTGCCGGATCTCGAGGTTGCAAAGAAGTTCGCCGAGTCCGTTCGCAGCGAATTCCCGGACCAGCTCCTGGCCTACAACTGCTCCCCTTCCTTCAACTGGAAGGCGCACCTGGACGACGCGACCATCGCGAAGTTCCAGAAGGAGCTCGGCGCAATGGGCTTCAAGTTCCAGTTCATCACGCTGGCCGGCTTCCACTCGCTCAACTACGGCATGTTCGACCTTGCCTACGGCTACGCCCGCGAAGGCATGACGGCATTCGTCGACCTGCAGGAGCGCGAGTTCAAGGCTGCCGAAGAGCGTGGCTTCACCGCCATCAAGCACCAGCGTGAGGTTGGCGCCGGCTACTTCGACACCATCGCCACCACCGTTGACCCCAACACCTCGACGGCAGCTCTCAAGGGCTCCACCGAAGAGGGACAGTTCCACTAAGAACTGACTTCGGGTGGGGGAGAGGCTCGGCTTCGGGTCTCTCCCCTGCTTGTATCACCGCACTACTTTCTCTCGTCTTCAAGGCAGTTCCGATTGCGTCGGCCACCAGCGTCGACGCAGTTCGAAGTGCTTGTTTTGCAACACCTTCACCAGACAAACTCCACGAGACAAACAAGGAGCTGACGTGACCAGCGAAAAAATTCAGCGCGTCGGCGTTATCGGCGCCGGAATCATGGGTGCCGGAATCGCCGAGGTGTGCGCCCGCGCACATGTCGATGTTCTGGTCTTCGAGCAGACTCGCGAGCTTGCAGCAGCCGGGCGTTCACGCATCCTGCGTTCGCTCGACCGCGGCGTGAGCAGCGGAAAGATCACAGAACGTGAGCGTGAGCAGGCCGCATGGCGTCTGCGTTTCACCTCCGATCTGGGAGATTTCGCGGACCGCCAGCTCGTCGTGGAGGCCGTCGTCGAAGACGAGAAGATCAAGAGCGAAATCTTCGCCGAGCTCGACGCGGTCGTGACGGACCCGGATGCGGTTCTCGCGTCCAACACGTCGTCGATCCCGATCATGAAGCTCGGCATCTCGACCAAGCGTCCCGAGCGAGTCATCGGCATGCACTTCTTCAACCCGGTTCCGGTTCTGCCGCTCGTCGAATTGGTGACGACGCTCAAGACCAGTGCCTCCGTCTCGCAGCGCGCGGAGGCTTTTGCCAGCGACATCCTCGGCAAGCAGGTCGTCCGCAGTGCCGACCGCTCCGGCTTCGTCGTCAACGCACTCCTGGTGCCGTACCTGCTCTCGGCGATCCGCATGGTCGAGTCGGGCTTCGCGACCAAGGAAGACATCGACAAGGCAACGGTTCTCGGCCTCGCGCACCCCATGGGTCCGCTGGCTCTGACGGACCTGGTCGGACTCGACACCGTCAAGTCCATCGCCGACTCCATGTACGAAGAGTTCAAGGAGCCGCTGTACTCCGCTCCGCCGTTGCTCCTGCGTATGGTCGAAGCCGGCTTGACCGGCAAGAAGTCCGGCGCGGGCTTCTACGAATACGCCGACAACGGTCGCTCCACCAAGCAGGCAAGCTAAGGCCCAACGCCCCTGTGCGCCTTTCTGGTAGTTCCGGCTACCACAAAGGCGCACAGGGCGCTCGCGCCCCTCGGTTAGAAAGGTCGACCGCATGTCCAGCAGCACTGCAGCATTCGGCTCCAGCGTCCTGGGGTATCCGCGCATCGGGCCGCGCCGTGAGCTCAAGCGCGCCCTCGAGTCCTACTGGCACGGCACTTCGGACAAGGACGCACTTCTCGCGGTCGCCAAGGAACTCCAGGAATCGACCTGGAGCGAATTGGCTGCGACGGGATTGAGCCAGGTTCCCGGCAACACCTTCTCCTTCTACGATCACGTGCTCGACAATGCGCTGCTCTTCGGCGCAGTGCCGGAGCGGTTCAAGCCGCTCGAGGGCGCCCTCGAGCCGCTCGATTTCTACTTCACGATGGCCCGCGGCCGCCCGGACTTCCCGCCTCTCGAGCTGGTGCGCTTCTTCGGTACGAACTACTACTACCGTCAGCCCGAGATCGACGCGAACACGGTGTTCTCGCTCAACTCGGATGCACTTCTCGACGAGTTCGAACGTGCGAAGGCGCGCGGCATCGAATTGCGCCCCGTCATCATGGGGCCCGTCTCGCTGCTTCTGCTTTCGAAGGTCGGACCTGCCACCGAGAAGTCCGATCCGAACTTCACCCCGCTCGACCTGTTGGACGCGCTCCTGCCCGAGTACGAGAAGCTCTTCGAGCAGCTCGCCAAGGCCGGTGCGACCTGTGTTCAGTTGGACGAGCCTTCGGTCACCGAGGATCGCACCCCCGAGGAGCTAGCCGCTCTGGGACGTGCGTACGAGAAGCTTTCGACGGCCCCGCTGCGCCCGCGCCTGTTGGTGACGGGTCCGTACGGCAAGTTCGGCGAAGCCCTCAACATCTTGGCGCCCACCAAGATCGAAGCCTTCGGTCTGGACTTGGTGCACGGCAAGATCACGGCCGAGGAACTGGCCGCGGTGCCGAACATCAGGCGCAAGCGCATCTACGCGGGCGTCGTCGACGGTCGCAACGTCTGGCGCGTCGACCGGTTCAACACCTTGACGTACCTGAACGAACTCAAAGACGTTGTGCCTGACCTCGTCGTCTCCACGTCGTCGTCGCTGCTGCACGTGCCGTACGACGTGCTCTCCGAGTACGACATTCCGGGAGACGTCGCAGACCGTCTGGCTTTTGCGAAGCAGAAGGTCGGCGAAGTCGTCTCACTGGCGAAGGCGCTCACCGAAGGTCCTTCGGACAAGTGGCGCAAGCGTCCGACGAAGGTGCACTTCAAGCTCAAGCACGCTGTCCGTGCTCGGGTGAACGCGATCAAGCCCGAAGATCGTGTGCGTGCACCGTACGAGGAGCGTCGTAAGGCTCAGCAGGAACGGTTGAATCTGCCGTTGGTGCCGGCCCAGACACTGGGTTCGTTCCCGCAGACCGACGCGATTCGCCAGGCTCGTTACGAACTCGGCCAGGGGCGTTTGGAGTGGGACGACTACTACAAGCGCATCCAGGAAGAGATCGAGCGCACAATCCGTCTGCAAGAGGACATCGGTCTCGATGTTTTCGTGCACGGCGAGCACGAGCGCAACGACATGGTCCAGTACTTCGCCGAACTGCTCGAGGGCTATGCCTTCACGCACAACGGTTGGGTTCAGGCCTACGGATCTCGGTGCACGCGTCCGCCGATTCTCTACGGCGACATCGCACGTCCGAAGCCGATGACGGTCGAGTGGATTGCGTACGCGCAGTCGCTGACCGACAAGCCGGTCAAGGGCATGCTGACGGGTCCGGTCACCATGATCGCCCGTTCGTTCGTTCGCCAGGATCAGCCGCTCTACGAAACGGCAGAGCAACTGGCACTTGTCATTCGAGACGAAATCGCGGATCTCGAAGCTGCCGGAATCGCCATCATCCAGGTGGACGAACCGGCAATTCGTGAACTGCTGCCACTGCGTGAGGACGGCCGGGAGGCCTACCTGGAGTGGGCCGTCGACGCGTTCCGTCTGGCAACAGGTGGAGCGAAGCCGGAAACACAGATCCACACACATCTGACGTACTCCGCTCGGTCGTCGGTGGTCGACGCCATCGAACGGTTGGACGCCGATGTGACGGCTATCGTCGCGACCCGCTCCATCACGTGGGTTCTCGAAGCACTCAAGGAAGGCGCGCTCACGCACGGCGTCGGCCCCGGTGTCTACGAATCTCGCTCAGCTCGGATTCCCGACATCGACGAACTCGACGAATTGCTCACCGAGGCAAGCGAATCGATCTCTCTCGATCGCTTGTGGGCAAATCCGGACGGCGGCCTCAAGACCCGCCATCCGTGGCAACTCGAGCCTTCGCTGCGCAATATGGTTGCGGCCGCGAGGCGCCTGCGTCGTCGGGCCGAGCAAGCCGAGCGCGACGCCGGGTAAGTCACGTAAAGAACAAGTCATGGAGGGGCCTGCGAGTTGCAGGTCCCTCCATGCACGGGTAGGCATGTGTGCATGGTTACTGCTGCTGCTTATGCCGCGACGTCCGCTGACGGTCCCCTCGAGAAGACCACTGTCGAACGCCGCGAGCTCGGTCCACTGGACATTCTCATCGACATCAAATTTGCCGGCATCTGCCATTCCGACATCCACACCGCTCGCAACGAGTGGGGCGGAGCGAAGTACCCGATCGTCCCCGGACACGAAATCGCCGGCGTCGTCGCCGCCGTGGGGTCCGATGTCACCAAGCACAAGGTCGGCGACCGAGTGGGCGTCGGCTGCTTCGTCGACTCGTGCGGGGAGTGCGACGCCTGCACCGCCGGTGAAGAGCAGTACTGCCGCAAGGGTGTGACGGGTACGTACAACGCCACCGGCCGCGACGGCGAGCGCACTCAGGGTGGCTACTCGACGCACATCGTCGTCACCGAGCACTTCGTGCTCTCGATCCCGGAGGGCATCGAACTCGACGTTGCAGCGCCGCTCCTGTGCGCGGGCATCACCTTGTACTCACCGCTGCGGCACTGGAACGCCGGCCCCGGCAAGAAGGTCGCCATCATCGGTTTCGGCGGCCTCGGGCACGTCGGCGTGAAGATCGCCAAGGCGCTCGGAGCGGAAGTCACCGTCCTGAGCCAGACGCTCGGCAAGAAAGACGACGGGCTTCGCCTCGGCGCCGATCACTACTACGCGACCAACGACCGTGAGACGTTCAAGGCTCTTCGCGGCGAGTTCGACCTGATACTCAACACGGTCTCGGTCAACCTCGACATCGACGCCTACATGTCCTTGCTTGCCATCAACGGCACTCTCGTCGAACTCGGCCTGCCCGAGAAGCCGATCGAAGTTCGAGCATTCTCGCTCGCCGCAAACCGTCGTAGCCTCGCCGGTTCCATGGTCGGAGGTATCCCGCAGACACAGGAGATGCTCGACTTCTGCGCCGAGCACGGCATCGGCGCAGAAATCGAACTGATCCCGGCGAGCGACATCAACGACGCTTACGAGCGCGTGATCAAGAGCGACGTCCGATACCGATTCGTGATCGACACCGCAACAATCTGACCCGCTCGGTCCTGCTCAGTCGAATTGTTCGCGGAGCTCAGTCGAATTGTTCGCGGAGCTCAGTCGAGTTGCTCGCGAAGATTACTCAGCGTCTTCGCGAGCAACCTCGACACGTGCATCTGGGACACACCGACTTTCTCGGCGATCTGTGTCTGCGTCAGATTTCCGAAGAATCTGAGCATCAACACCGTCCGCTCTCGTTCGGGAAGCTTGTCGAGAAGCGGACGCAACGCCTCGTGATTCTCGACGTTCTCGAGAGCTGCGTCGTAGTCACCGAGTGTTTCCACGAGCGGGAGATCGTCGGTGTGATTGGACGCGGCACCGTCGACCGAGACCGTCTGATACGCGTTGCCGGCGATCAAGGCCTGGGCAACTTCTTCGCGTTCGATCCCCAACGTCTCGGCCAACTCGTCGACGGTCGGCGCGTGCCCGAGCTGTTGTGACAGCTCGCTGATGGCCTGCCCGAGTTGGAAGTGCAACTCCTTCATCCGGCGGGGAACCCGCAATGCCCAACCGGTGTCGCGGAAGTGTCGTCGAACCTCGCCCATCACGGTGGGAACTGCGAAGGAGACGAAATCGGATCCGCGCGTGGAATCGAAACGGTCGACGGCGTTGACCAGACCGAGACGCGCCACCTGAACCAGATCGTCGTGTGCCTCGCCACGACCGTCGAATCGTCTGGCGATGTGCTCGGCCAACGGTAGGCATCTGGTGATGAGTGCAGTGCGCACTCGTTCGTACTCCGGGCTGTGGGGCTCGAGGGTCCGCAGTTCCTCGAAAACTGGTATTACGTCCCGATATTCGTCGGTGGACCGCCGACGCGGGCGTGACGGGCCGTCTGCGGAAGCGGTCACAGGCGCCCGCTGAGGGCCTTGGTGAACTTCATGGTGGTGATGTAGCCGACGCCGCCGAGGTTCTCTTCCTGGTCGAGCGAAATCGAATCGGTGAGTTCGGTGAGGATGTGCCACCCGAACGAACGCTGACTGCTGTCCTCGTACTCCGTGGTCGTCGTGGACACGGACACGTGCAATTGCGGCGGCGTGAAGACGAACCGACACACCAGAACCGAATCAGGCGCAGCGCGAACGATCAGATGCGTACAGATTTCGTCCATGGCCAGTTTGATGTCGGCGATGGCGTCGAGGTCGAAGTTTTCCTGAATGGCAACGGTGGCGGCCAGTGCACGCAAAATCGACAGCTGATCGAGAGTCGCTTGAATCCTCAACTCCACAACTGGCTGAGTCTGATCCTGATCGGGCTCGAGTGCGCTGAGGTGTGCCATAAGTTCTCCGGATCGTCGTACCAGGGGTCGCGGTGAAGTCTGGTGCCGAGAACGATACCCATCCCGACCTTCACAGTGACCCCCGAACACGAAATTTGGTCGATGGTGGTGCCGGGGTAAACGACACGATTCTGCTCACGACCGTTGGCGATCGCAACATCGGATTACCTCGCGGAACCGCAGACCAAACCACATTTTTGTTCGGAACACCGAAACGAATGGTCGCAACGCACTTGTGACGTCCGTCATGCTGGCGTACTGTTTCAAACCGAGGTTGAGCACACAGCCGATGAGGGATTTATCCGTATTTCTGGAGACCCGTTCATCGTGCGTCTCCTTCGGAGGTCCCTTCTCTTTTGCAGAGTGTAAACCGTTGCGGGATGGGAGAACCATGACTGTTGTTCCAGGATCATCTATTTCAGGCTTTACGAACGCGGCGAAGGGATCGGTAGACTACGGACCTCCCGCGACCGGGACAGCGACCGCATCGTTTCACGCGCACCGCATCAGTGCACACACCGCTGTGATCAAAGTTCGTGGTGAGATCGATCTGATGAGCGCCAATGCTTTTCGTGACTTCTTGACGTACCACGTGGCCGCGGACCGGACGCTGGTCGTCGATCTATCCGAACTCGAATTCATGGGGACGTGCGGCTTGTCCGTGCTGTCGGTCCTGTCGACGCGATCACGCGACGTGGGCGGCACACTCGCGCTCGTCTGCGCCCGCCCGGTGCAAAGGTTGCTCAAAGCAGCTGGTCAGGAGTCGATGTTTGCCTGCTACGAGTCACTCGATCATGCAATCGGACTCGAAGAGACCCGACGTTTCCCCGCTTGATCACGCAGTTTCAGTCCAAGCTTCGTGAAATCACCTTCGTGAATTCAGTTTCGTAGAGCCCGTCAGCGTCAGTGCACTTCACTTCGGTGAGTGCCCTTGTGTTGGCGGGCTCTCGGCGGTGCTGTGACGCAGCGGCCGTAGGTGCGGACCACTTCGGTGGCGACGTGATCCCACGAATACGATTCGCACGCTCGGGCCCGGCTCTGCCGTGCAAACGCCGCGCCTTCGTCCTCGTCGTCGAGAAGATGGCGGACTGCGCGCGCGGTTTCCACCGGGTTGTTGACCGGGACCCGACGCCCGGTGAGTCCGTCGATCACCGTATCCCGCAGTCCGCCAACAGGAGTCGCGACTACGGGAACTCCGCACGCCATTGCTTCCAGTGCCGCGATTCCGAACGGTTCGTATCGAGGGGTGCACACGAGGGCGTCGGCCGATCGCATCAGTTTCGGTAGTTGGCGGTGCGGAACCCGTCCCAACAATTGGACTCGATCTGCGACGCCGAGGCGCTCGGCGAGCTTGACCAAGCGGATCGCCACTTCGTCGGTGCTCAGTTGCGCGACGGGTGGCCCGCCGATCACCACCAACTCCGTATCCGGCAGCGAAGCCAGCGCGGCGACGGCAACATCGAAGCCCTTCTGCTCCACCAGTCTTCCGACGCAGATCAATCGATGCGGTGCGGTTTTCTTCGCGGCGGGTCCCTCCGGGGTGAATGCTTCGGTGTCCACGCCCGAGGGCACCATCGTGGTCCGTGATCGTGGTGATCCCTGCCGGACCAGATCGAAGATTTCGTCCGAACTGGTCGCGATGACATGGGTTGCGCCCCTGGCGATCAACGGTTCCAGGTGAGTCCGCTCCGAGGGGCTGTCGTCGGCTGCTCCGAGGTGGCGGTGCGCCGCAGATCCCAGGGAATGGAATGTCTGAAGTACGGGGATGCCGAGCGATCGGGTCGCGAGTTCCGTTGCCACACCGGACATCCAGAAGTGCGAGTGCACCACATCGGGTCGGTCGGTACTCCACTGAGCGCGCAGAATGCTGGCAAAGGTTCCCAGGTGAGGGAGGATGTCGGCATCCGGGAGAGCCTGCGTCGGGCCGGCCTCGAGATAGTCGACGGAGTACCCGGCGCGGGCGCGAACGCGGTCCGGCCCACCGACGTGGGCACGCCTGGTGAAGACGGTGACGTCGTGTCCGGCACGAACCAAGGCGGCAGACAGTTCGTCGACGTGCAGGTTCTGTGCACCGGCTGCCGAGCAGCCCACCGGTGCGAGTGGATCGGCGTTCACCGACACCATGGAGATCTTCAGCATTCGTCCGGGAGCCATAGCGGGCGAGTACTTCATCGGGTCCCCTCTCCACTTGATCGGTTCGTCTGGGGATACCCGGAGTCCGTGATCTGAACCGGGTTTCGACGCGGTCAGCGCTGGGCACATTCCAAACACGATGGCGAGGAGTGAGGTTCGATGACAGAACAAATGCTGGTCGACGCAACCGTCGGACTCGGGTTCGAGCGGTACGTACAACGGGTGGCGGTCGGCGTGGGGGCCGGCATCGAGCAGTGGTGTTGCAGGCGCGAGCACCCTCTGGAGGCTTACATCGCATTGGACCGAACTGTGCCGCGTTTCCCCGGGCGCGAGGTGGCTTTGCTGTGGGAGGAGACGTGCGGTTGGGCCCTGGCCGTGGAGACCAGATCAGGGGAGGACCTCATCGTTCTCGGATATCTGGGCGAACACGCAGTGCCGACCCCGGACGCCGTCGCCGATTTTGCCGCGACACTGGGCACGCGCAGCCCACACTGGGTCATGAACAGACCATTGGCGGATTCGGACGAGACCGCGCGAGAACTGCGGAGCTACTCCGGAAGTGCTTACGCCTGAACAGTATCGAGGTCCGATCGGCTCAGTTGACTACATCCAGGATGGGATCGAGAACCGGAGTCGCTGCAGCCTCGACGGCCGGATCGTCCATGAGCTTGAAAACGATGTGACCACCGAGCGCGCCACCGACACCGACCGCGGTGAGCCCCAGCACCGACAGCACTCGCGCCAGCGCGAGTGAGTCCTTTCCGCGTAGCCTGTACGACGCCGCAAAAGACCAGATCCCCACTGCATTCGACGCCGCGTGCACCAGCCCCACTCGGCGTGCGACGTCGCCACGTTCGGACCAGTCCAGCCATCCCGTCAGCAAAGCCGGCGGAGTCGAAACCAATCCGAGCCCGATCAGCCGTCGTGCAGTCTGCGGATCGCCTAGAACATCGAAGATCAACGAAGCCGTCCACGCGCCCGCGGGAATGGTCACGAGGGCAGGATGGATGGGATGCCCGACGGCGGCGCCGCGCAGAAGTGCGGCGACAGTGCGCGATCGGTCGGATCGCTCCGTGATCTCGAGGATTCTGCGCCTGAGGCCAGTGGACGGACCGTCCAGTCCGCGAGTGGATTCGATTCCGCGATAAAGAGTTCCGATGTCCATGTAATTCGGCTACCCGGCGTAGACGTCGGGAAACCTCGCGACGGCGGTGTCTTGTCGACCGTCATGCTCCGGCGTACGGTCGAAACGAAAGAGATCCGACCGGAGGAGCGAACGATGAAGCTCAATCTCTTTGCAGCGTGGGCGTCGTATTTCCTGGTGCTGGCCACAGTGGTCTGCCTCGGCAGTTTTCTGGTGGCGGCAGGTTCAGGCCAGGGTGGTTGGGCATTGATTGCCGGCCTCGCCGGCGTCGCGTGCATCGGCCTCGCGGTAGCCCTGTACGCCAGTACTGTGCGTCACGATCACAAAGTGCACCGCGAATCCCCACACCTGTTCTGATCGGGCCTGCTTCTGATCAAGACTGTGCGAGTCGTGCCTTCTCCACCTCGATGTCGAAGTCGGCAGGGGGCCAGTCGAGATCGAGCTTTTCCAGAGCGTCGATCAGTAGCTCCGTGACCGCAATGCGGCTGTACCACTTCCGATCACACGGCACGACGTACCACGGCGCGTGCTCGGTCGACGTCTTGTCGAGCATTGCCTGATACGCCTGTTGATATGCAGGCCACAAACCGCGTTCGGTCACGTCGCCGGGGTTGTACTTCCAATACTTGTCCGGGCGGTCGAGACGTTCTTCGAGTCGCTTCTTCTGCTCGTCGAGCGAGACGAACATCGCGACTTTCACGATGGTGGTTCCGGCGTCGACGAGTTCCTTTTCGAACTGGTTGATCTCGTCGTAGCGCTTGCTCCAGACATCCTCCGGGACAAGATCGTGGACGCGCACTACCAGGACGTCCTCGTAGTGGGAGCGATCGAACACACCGAGATAGCCGCCGCGGGGGAGTTCCTTCTTGATCCGCCAAAGGTAGTGATGTTGCTTTTCCTCTTCGGTCGGGACGCCGAAGGCCGCGTGCTGAACTCCCGAAGGATCCACGTGACCGATCACGTGTCGGACCATGCCGCCCTTGCCTGCGGTGTCCATTCCTTGCAGGACCAGCAGGACTGAACGACTGTCCCCTGACCGGCCGTTGGCGTACAGCAACTCCTGCAGGTCGGACAGAACCGCGCCGCGCTCCTCGAGCAGACGTTCGCCGTCAGCTTTGTTTCCGGTGAATCCCGGAGTGCTGTTGCGATCGAGTTGATCGAGTTCGAACCCGGGCTCCGCCCGCAGGGTCTTGGCGGCCGGTGTTTCCCACAGCGAGTCTTGTGCCATGCCGAAAGAGTGCCACAGGATCGCGCCCGGCGGCTCGAAAGTTCGGTCTCGGGCGAGTCAGTCCTCGGCAGGCTTGACGAGGGGATGCGGAACCGACTTGAACTTGGCCGGTGATCCGTTGACCGCCGCTATGCCGGTGATGCCGCCCCACGTCATCATCGTGAGGTAGTCGATCAGCGATTCTGCGGACATCGACTTGTTGGAGATCCACCAGTGCGTCGCGAGCTGAATTCCGCCGACGATCCCGAACGCCCACGGCAGCGAACCGCCGGAATCCATCTCCATCTCGCGAAGACGATTGCCCAACACCGTGGAGAGCAATTCGGCGATCATGCGCTCGGAATCGGCAACGACGTCGCGGTTGGCGCCGGCGCCGTTGGCCATGACGTAGAGGTAGATGTCGGGGTCGGATGCCACCGTCTCGACGTATGCGGTGATGCTCGCCTGAGTGAGTTCGAAATCGTCGAGATCGCCACTGATCGCTTCGTAGATACGCGGCGACAGGATGGTCTCGACGTACCGCATCATCGTGGCGGTCGTGAGGTCGCTCTTGTCGGCGAAGTATCGGTAGAGCACGGTCTTGGAGACACCGATCTCGGACGCGATCTCGTCCATGCCGATCTCACGGCCGCGCGCGCGGATGGCGGCGATGGTGCCGTCGACGAGTTCCTCGCGGCGAGCGATCTTGTGCTCACGCCAACGACGCTTCCGACCGTCGGATTTCTCGGGCTTCGCATCAGCAACGACTGGGCCGTCTACCTGCTCGTTGTCCTGCACGGCATTCTTGGCCACGAGTCATCTCATATCTGTGGTGCGAGCCACGTCCGATCGGTCTACTTTCCGGTCCAGCTTAATGTCCGCGCCTTTATCTCGGGCACTCACATCCGCAGTTCGGGGGATTAGGTCCTGCAGAATCGGACTTCGTGTCGCTCGCGCTACGCCGCGTCACACCTTTCGGCACAATGGCGAGGGTGCAGCAACTGAGCCTCTCCGCCTTCGACGACGCCGCCAAGCGTCGGGACCTTCGCAAGATGAAGGTCTTCGCTACTGGCCTTCTGGGCTTCGCGACGGTGGTCTACATCTTCTGCCGGTGGCAGGAATCCCGCGGCGCCGGAGAGTGGGTCGGGTACGTCCGGGCCGCGTCCGAGGCAGGCATGGTCGGCGCGCTTGCCGACTGGTTTGCCGTCACCGCGCTCTTCCGTCATCCGATGGGCCTTCCCATCCCGCACACTGCCATCATCAAGCGTAAGAAAGACCAGCTCGGAGCCAGCCTGAGCTCATTCGTCGGTCAAAACTTCCTGGCTCCCGAGGTTGTGTCGGCCAAGGTGCAGCAGGCGCAGATTCCGCTCCGCCTCGGTACGTGGATGGCCGAACCTGCCAACGCCGCTCGCGTCGCCGCCGAGACGTCGACGGTCTTGCGCGGCATGGTCGAGGTTCTTCGCGACGAGGACATCGCCCAGATCATCGACAACACGATCGTGAAGCGTCTGGCCGAGCCCATGTGGGGACCGCCGATCGGCCGAGTGCTCGGTGAACTTCTCAAGGACAACAAGCAACTGCCGATCATCGAATTGCTTGCCGAGCGGGCACATCAGTGGGCTCTCGGCAGCCAGGAGACGATCGATCGTGTGATCGTTCGCGATTCGCCCGCGTGGTCGCCGAAGTTCGTCGACGCCATGCTGGGGGAGAAGATATACAAGGAACTCGTCGAGTTCACCTGGAAGGTCCGTTCCAACCCCGAACACGAGGTACGCCTCGCCGCCAACCGCTTCCTGATCGACTTCGCCGATGATCTGCAGAACGACCCGGAGACCATCAAGAAGGCCGAGGGGATCAAGGCCGAGATCATGGGTCGCGAGGAAGTGACGGGTCTGGCATCGTCGACATGGCAGGTTGCCAAGCGGCTCATCATGGAGTCCGTCGACGATCCGAACAGCACCCTGCGGACCAAGGTCGCCGAGAACGTGGCCGGCTTCGGAGTCAGGCTGCGTGACGACGAGTCCATGCGTGAGAAGGTCGACGGCTGGCTGGTGCAGGGCACCAAGTACATCGCGGAGAACTACACCGACGAGATCACTGGAGTCATCAGTGACACCGTCGAGAGGTGGGACGCCGACGAGGCGAGCCAGAAGATCGAGTTGCAGGTCGGTCGAGATCTTCAGTTCATCCGTATCAACGGCACCGTTGTGGGCTCGATCGCCGGACTGCTGATCTACACGATTTCGACGCTCATCTTCGGCTGAGCTGTCCGGTATGTGACGTCCACCACGAGTGCTAGCAGTAGTGCTTGCAATAGTTAGCACCCTCTCCTATCCTGGGAAATGTCCACTGGAAAGGGAGGACGCAATGCCAGCGAAGTCGACGAACTCCGATGACGGAGATCGTGAATCATCCGGTGCCGCAGCCGGAGCAAGCGACTTGGCAGCTCGCGTCGTCAGCTCTGCGGCACACGACATCGGGGGGTTCATTCGTGCACAGCGGGAAGCCGCCCAAGTTTCGATGCGCCAACTCGCTCAACTCGCCGGCGTCAGCAATCCGTATCTGAGTCAGATCGAACGCGGATTGCGCAAACCGTCGGCGGACGTACTGGCGCAAATCGCCAAGGGCCTTCGAGTCTCATCAGAAGTGCTGTACGTCCAAGCGGGATATCTCGAGCAACGCCCGCACAGTCCCATCAGGGACGCGGTGTTGGCCGAGACGGCCATCAACGAACGGCAGAAGCAAGTACTGCTCGAAATCTACGACTCGTTCTGTCGCGAGAACGAGTCGTCAAGACCAGCCGCAGCGCCCGATTTCGCTGAATCGGCCGCAATTCCAGACACCGAGACTTCACTAGGAGAACAAGATGACTGACAAGAACGCCATCGACAGCGTCAAGACCTCGCTCTACGCCGCCGTCGGCGCAGGCGACCTGGTTGTCCAGGCCGTGGCCGATGTAGTTGCTCAGGTTCGTGAGCGCGCCGAGAACACCCAGGGCGATGTCAACGGCCGTGTCGACGGTGCTCGCGAGAAGCTCGCTTCCGTCCAGGGTGACGTTGCCGAGAGCGTCGATGCGCTGCGCGAGCGTCTCGCCGGCCTGCCATCCGAGCTGCCCGAAGAGCTTGCCGAGCTGCGCGAGAAGTTCTCACCCGAGGAACTCCGCAAGGTCGCCGAGGCATACCTCAAGGTTGCCGGAGATCTGTACAACTCCCTCGCAGAACGTGGCGAAGACGCAGTCGAGCGCATCCGCAAGCAGCCGGCAGTCGAAGAAGGCATCGCTGCTGCAGAGTCGGCACTCGGCGACGCCGTCGAGCTGACCGAAGACGCACTCGGAACCGTTGCTCGTCAGACGCGCGCCGTAGGCGAGCAGGCTGCCAAGCTGGCCGGCCGCGCTGCCGGACGCATCTCCGACACCGCAGAAGAGGTCGGCGAGAAGATCTCTGACGCCGGTGAGAAGATCGCCGACGCAGGCGACGAGGCTGCACTGAAGGTCCTCGACCTCGGTGACCAGGCTGACGAGGCTTCCAAGGAAGCTGCCGCTCGCGTGACCGCTGCTGCTTCCGACGTCCAGGAGCGCGCGACCACCGCCGCGAAGAAGGCCGCTCCGGCCAAGGCTGCACCCGCCAAGGCTGCTCCGGCCAAGGCCACCGCACCGGCTCCGGCCAAGAAGGCTGCTCCGGCCAAGAAGGCCTGATTTGCCCAGCTCCACCTGACGAAGGCTCCCTCACTCAGCCGAGTGTGGGAGCCTTCGTGTTCGTCGGGAACCGGATGAGAACTTAGGATGTAGTTGTGACTCAAGTCGATGGGCTAGTCGGTCTGATCTTTCTCGCACTCAAAGTGCTCGCATTGGTGGGTGCTGTCTACGCGATCGTTCATGCCGTCAGGCAGCGTCCTGACGCTTTCACCGCGGTCAACAAATTGACCAAGCCGATCTGGCTGGGAATTCTGATCGTCGCGGCATTGATTCTCGTGGCGACGTCCCCTGTCGGGCTCCTGGGCATCATCGCGGTCGTTGCAGTGTGCGTGTATCTCGTCGACGTTCGCCCGCGGGTGGACGACATTCAGCACGGCGGTTCTCGCTGGTAGTTTGCCGCACTCCCGCTCATTCCGAGCCGTGGTTCTCGGCTCATGGTGTGCTGCCCCACTCTTCTCGCCAACGCTGACAACGGGCGTTGTTCGAGTGATAGTGTCGGTTAACGGCAGTCACACATAGATTGCATCCGTCTGTCGTCAGCAGCAGTCAGGGGTAAATGCATGTCCAGTCGTTCGCGCACCACAGAGCTTCGAGTACTGGCAGGCGCCGTCGGAGTGGGAGCACTCGTCGCGGCCGTCGCTGGGATCCGTCATCGGCGATCCACGCGAGGGTTGACTCTGTCGAGCGACGTCGAGCCCAATGCACTCCTGAAGACTCCGACGCTCAAAGCTGACATCAGCGAACTGACCACCGACGACGGTGCGATCATCAATGTCCGGGCTTACGGTCCCGTCGACGGCGATCCGATCGTTCTCAGTCACGGCTGGACGTGCTCCACCGAATTCTGGTACCCGCAGGTCAATGCGCTTGCCGGCGAATATCGCGTCATCACCTACGATCAGCGCGGTCACGGCCGCAGCACCGTCGGCAATCTTCCGCTCGGCCCGGACGTCCTTGCCGACGATCTCTCTGCAGTGCTGGCGGCCACCGTTCGTGAGGACAAGAAGGCCGTCATCGTCGGTCACAGCATGGGCGGGATGAGCATCATCGCCTGGGCGGGTCGTCACCCCGACGAGGTCAAGAAGTACGCGTCGGCGGTCATGCTCGCGAGCACCGCGAGCGAAAGGTTGATCGCCGAGACCACGGTCATCCCACTGCCCAATCGTTTCCCTCGCGTGCCGGTCCCCGTGGGCCGCGCCATCCTCAGTTCGCCCGTTCCGTTCGTCTCCTCGGGCGCCATGACGAAGGCGATCCAGTACGTCTCGATGTCACCGAACGCGACCAAGGCCGAGATTCAGTTCTGCGAGAACATCGTTCGTGAGTGCAAGCCCCGCATCCGTGGAGGTTGGGGAGCAGCGCTGAGCACCCTCGACATTCACGAGGGACTCGACAATCTCGAAGTGCCGACCACCGTGCTCGTCGGTTCGCTCGATCGGCTCACTCCGCCGGTCCATGCGCGCAAGCTTGCGCAGGTCCTCGACGACGCCGGCAACCTCGAACGGTTGATCGTGTTGCCGGGCGTCGGTCACATGTCGTCGATCGAGAACATCGACGAGTTCGACAAGGAAATCGTGCGACTGCGCAATCTCTAGCGCGCGGTGACTCCGAATCTGCGTAGTTCGAGAGCCGGATTCTTCATCCGAACCTCCGCGATTCGTTCGAGGGAGACGGTTGCAGTCGCCATACCCACGCGTTCTCCCAGAGATGCGACGATGACGCCCATCGGATCCACAATCATGCTCGCGCCTGATCCCGCCGGTGCGCATTGGTCGGCCGCCGCGACGTAGATCGTGTTCTCGATCGCGCGGGCGCGGACGAGAGTTGTCCAGTGATCTTCCTTCAACGGACCGGGCACCCACTCTGCCGGGAGGAGGAGAACGTCGGCGCCTGCATCGACGATCCGTCGTGTCGTTTCCGGGAAGCGAAGGTCGTAGCAAGTCTGAAGACCGAACCGGACGTCTTCCACGACAAAGGTTTCGGGGTCGTGAATCTCACCGGCACGGACGACGTCCGATTCCTTGTAACCGAAAGCGTCGTACAGGTGCAGCTTGCGGTAGATCGCAACGACACCGAGTTTCGGGGCCAGGGCGACCAAGGTGTTCGAGATCTTGTCGGAGCCCGTAACTGCCTCGTTGATCCCGGCGACGATGTGAATGCCGAGAGTTGTTGCGAGGTCTGCCAGCGCTGAGACGAATTCGCCGTCGAGCGACTCGGCGGTCAAGACGAAACGTGAGTCCATGCTCGGAGCCGTGAACATCGCGTACTCGGGAGCGACCACGATGCGAGCACCGGATTCCGCCGCTTCGCTTGCCAGTTTCGTGAGTTGCTCGAGATTCGACTGCTTGTCGAGTCCTGGGGCGTACTGTGCGATTGCTACGTCGACCATGTGGTTGTGCCTTTCTGGGCTTGGGGCGCCGGCATTCTCTCGATCTTGCCGAGCACCACGGTGTAACAGAAGATTCCGCCGATGAGTACCGCACCGGTCGCGATGAACGCGCCGGCGAACGAACCGGTGGCGTCGACCACCATGCCGGTCACGATGGGCGCCGCGATTCCGAGCAGATTCGCCACGAAATTGACAATGCCGCCGAGCGACCCGGTGTATCCCTCCGGCGCGATGAGCGCCACGATGGACGAACCTGCGGGGACCGACACTGCCAGTCCTGCGGCTCCGATCGAGAGGAAGATCAGGGCGACTGCGATCGATCCCGCGTATGCCGCTCCCGTGACAGCAAGTGATGCCAGGAGGCTGACCACGAGGACCGTACGGCGGACCTTGGTGACGTCACCCGTTTTGGCCAACCACCTGTCCATCAGGATGCCGGCGATGAGGAACTGTGCGATCACGGCGACGAGCCACGGGATCATCGTGTAGATGCCGCCCTTGAGGAGGTTGACCCCGAAACTCTTCTCCAGGTAGGCGGGGAGCCAGGTCAAGAGCACGTAGTAGGCGTACGTATAGGACGCGTACCCGAGTGCGAGTCCCCAAGTCTTGCGTCGCCGCAGGAGGTAGCCCAAACCATTGAGCGAACCGCTGGTTTCTGCGTCCTCGTCTTCGGCGCCGCCCTCGCGGATGTAGTCGAACTCCGCTTGGCTCAGCCGACCTTTCGCCAGTGCCTCTTTGGGCGTCAGATACAGCAGCCACCAAATCGCGAGGTAGGCCACGGAGAGGATGCCGGTGAAGATGAAGGCCGCGTGCCAGCTGAACGTCGTGACCAAGAACGCCATGATCGGGATGCCGATCACGTTCGAGATCTTGGCGCACCCGTCGAAGATGGAAGTCGCGGTCCCGCGCTCCTGCTTCGGGAACCATTGGCCGATTGCTTTCCAGCCGGCCGGGACAGTAGGCGCTTCGCCGACACCGAGGACGAGTCGGGCGACCAGGAGCATTCCCAGTCCACCTGCCGCAGCGGAGGCGAACGACGCCACGGCCCAGAGAAACGCGGCAGCTCGATTGACCCACCGCACGCCGATGCGGTCGATGAACGAACCGATCGGCATCTGGAGCATGGCGTACGTCCACAGGAACGCGGACGAGACCATTCCCATTTGCGAAGCGCTGATGTCGAAGTCGCGCATGATCTCCGGTGCGGCAATGGAGAGGTTCACGCGGTCGATGTAGTTGACGAACATGCCGACGCCGAGAACTCCGGCGATACCCCAACGGGCACGGCCGATCTTCGGCGGGACGGCCGCCTTTATCGGTGACGAGCCGGGTTCCGAGGTTTGTGTTGTCATCGAGACTCCCGAATCCGAGTGATCTGATCGAGCGGTCCGGCAAAGCCGGCAGCGAGGGCACCGTGCTGCATGATCAACGCCATCTGATCAGCGCCGTGTCGGACGGCAAATTCTTTCTCTTCCACGCTCCACGCCGGCAGTACCCACGGCTTGCCTGCTTCGGCTGCCGCTGCGGCAACGATAGCGAGGTCGGCAAAATCGCCCTCGTTACGTGTGTATGCACCGCGTTCTCGGCGCAGCGAAAGATCAGACGGGCCCACGAAGACGCCGTCGACGGTGTCCAGTGCCAGGATGTCTGCGATGTTCTCGATTGCTCCGGCGTCCTCGATCATCGGGTAGCAACGGGTGAAGGTGTCCTGGCGACGGACCCAGTCGTCGGTGAAACCGCCGTAGTTGGTCGTGCGCCCGCCGGCGAAACTACGGTCGCCTAGCGGTGGGAATTTGGCGAACGCAGTGACTTCCTTTGCATGGGAAGCATTTTCGATGTGCGGAATGACAACGGCAGTGGCGCCGAAGTCGAGAGCCTGCTGAATGGGTCCGCGCTCGGGTCCCAGTACTTTCGCGAGAACCTCCATTTCCAGGCCGCGAAGGAAGGGGATGAATCGCTCGAGGTCGGCAAGGTCGAACGACCCGTGTTCGATGTCGAGGATCGCCGCGCCGTAGCCGAGCCCACGCGCAATTTCTGCTGCGGCAAAGCTTGGATCGGACAGCCAGATCGCGTGACGGCGGTCGGCGGGAGTGCTGAACATGCTGGTGGGCTCCTTGGCAGTAGGGATTTTACGACTGATCTGATCGGTGTGACGACCCGCACAGCTGTCGTATACGTCATGTATACACAGTGAATACTTGGTGTGTCCAGAGTCGGTATGATGAATTTGTTACAAGTTCGTCAACCCGGCGGACGCCAGTGCGAAGGGATTGTGATGTCGACACCGGCAACTGCCGACCCGTCAGCCGCCCAGGGGCCGGCACGCGACCGTGTCTACGTCTGGTTGCGGGACGAGATCATTCGTGGATCGATCGAGGGCGGCCGATTCCTGGACGAGCTGTGGGTCTCCGGAACCTTGGGAGTGTCCCGAACACCGGTCAGAGAGGCATTCCATCGGCTCGCCGCCGAAAAGTTCATCACCCTCCTGCCGCGCAAGGGTGCGCAGGTACGAACGGTGACGGCCCGAGAGCTCGAAGAGGTCTACCAGAGCCGGCAACTGATCGAGGGTCACGCGGTGACTGTGCTGTGCGCCCGAGGCTTCGGCGCACCGACGTCGATGATCGAGCTGATCGAACCGATGGAAGCAGCAGGGCGCGAACGTGATTGGTTCGAGGTTTCCGGTCTCGACCGGCAGTTCCATCTTGCGATGGTCAGAGCTGCTCAGAACTCGGTACTGACCGAACTCTACGAGTCGCTGCGGTCACGGCAGCAGAGAGTTGCGGTGCGCGCACTCAACGTGGGACCGCACCGCCTCGACACGATCAATGCCCAGCACCGCGCCTTGGTTGCGGCGCTGGACGAATCCGATGCAGACAAGGCTCTCGAAATTCTGGCCGCACATCTCCGGCCGGTACCGGAGGTCCTTGCCCTCTTGCCTGCTGATCAGCCTTAGCTGAAGACGACCGTCTTGCGCCCGTGGACCAGCACACGATCCTCGAGGTGCCAGCGCAGTCCGCGGGAGAGCACGAGCTTTTCGATGTCTCGACCCTGACGGACCATGTCGGCGACATCGTCGGCGTGGTCCACACGGATCACGTCCTGCTCGATGATCGGACCGGCATCGAGTTCGGCGGTCACGTAGTGGCAGGTGGCGCCGATCAACTTCACGCCGCGGGCGAACGCCTGGTGATAGGGGCGGGCACCGATGAACGACGGCAAGAAGCTGTGGTGAATGTTGATCGCGCGCCCGGCCCAGTGCTCGCACAGTGATTCGGGCAGCACCTGCATGAATCGGGCAAGAACCACGGCGTCGGGATTGTGAGCGTCGACCAGGGCGCGGACCTTCTCGAAGGACGGTCCCCGTTCTGCCGGGTCCTTGGCGAACGGAACATGGTGGAAGTCGATCCCGTGGCGCTCGGTGACACTGCGCAGATCTTCGTGGTTTCCGATGACGGCGCTGATTTCTGCGGGGAGTTCCCCGCCCGCGGCGCGGCCAAGGAGGTCATGCAAGCAGTGACCTTCCTTGCTCACGAGCAACACGATCTTCTTGGGTGCGCCGGAGTCGTGAAGAGTCCACTCGGTTTCCGGACCGATCTCGGCCGCAACAGCTTTGAACCGTTCACGAAGCTCGTCGATGCTCATACTCACCGACGATGCACGGACCGCCTGACGCGTGAAGAACCATCCGGTGTCGGCATCGGCGTGGTATGCGGCCTCCACGATCCATCCACCGACGTCGGTGAGAAAGGTCGAGATGCGTGCGACGATGCCCGTGGTGTCGGGGCAGCCGAGGGACAGAACATAGCGACGATCATCGATCGATGGTGCAGCGGTCATGCGGCCTAGTCTCTCAGGTGCGGCTGCAGCGACGGTCGCGTGGTGGTGTGCCAAGCTTTCCAACATGTCTGAAGCTGCACTCACTCGTTCCCAGGTTGCCGCGATGGTGGACCACACTCTCCTCAAACCCGAAGCCACCGCGGCCGATGTGACCGCCCTGATCGACGAAGCACGCAGCCTCGGTGTGCTGGCTGTCTGTGTCTCGCCGTCGATGTTGCCGATTCGCGCCGAGGGACTTGTGACGGCGGCCGTCGTCGGATTCCCGTCGGGGAAGCATCATTCGCTGGTCAAGGGTGCTGAAGCGCGACTGGCCGTCGATCAAGGCGCAGCCGAGATCGACATGGTCATCGACGTAGGAGCGGCGGTCGCCGGCGACTACAGCGCGGTGTTGGCCGATATCCTCACCGTCCGCGAGGCGATGGGGGAGAGTGCGATCCTCAAAGTGATCCTCGAAACCGCAGCGCTGTCCGACGAAGCCATCGTCGAATGTTGCCGCGCAGCTGTGCGTGCCGGGGCGAACTTCGTCAAGACCTCCACCGGCTTCCACCCCGCGGGTGGAGCGACGGTCGAGGCCGTCGCACTGATGGCGCAGACGGTTGGCCCGGGCGTGGGAGTCAAGGCCAGTGGCGGAATACGTACGACGCAGGCAGCGCTCGACATGATCGCGGCCGGCGCCACCCGCCTCGGACTATCCGGAAGTCGAGCAGTATTGGACGGTCTGGCCGACTAGGTCAGCAGGCCGCAGCTGTCCGGAACCGCCGAGGTGTTCTGGTTGTTCGCGTCGGCGACGGGCATGGCGTAAGCGCCGCCCTCCAACGAGATCTGGATAGCGTCGTCGGTGACGGTCAGCTTCGTGGGCTTCATGTCCAGCGGGTAGGTCTGCAGGCTGTCGGTGAGTGTTTGGACGATGCCGTCGACCAGATCGGTCGGCAGACCCAATCCGAGAATCTCGGCGCCGACGGTCTGGACGTCGACCACACCGTTGGTGACGGTGGGCTTGACCGTGAGCTTCGCGAGCCCGACCGGACCGACGTCGAACGCGAGTGTTCCGGCGCTCGAGTCGGCGGTGACGCCGGAGACGAGCCCGCCGAAGGTCTGTTCCTGCAAGGTGGCGAGAATGCCTGCGGTAGACCAGGTGACGTCGGCGCTGGAGCTGCCGATGGTGCCGCTGTTGCCCGCCGAGGGCTGCAAGTTGATGTCGTTCACCTTCGCGTGAACCTGCATTCCCGTTGCGGGGCCGAACGAAGAGTCGTCACTGTCGATGCTGATGTACGGCACCTTCTTGTCGACTGCCTGCAGGAGTACGGGCTTCCAGCTCAACCCGACGTCGACCTGGGATCCCAGTTCGCTCTGGAACTGATCGGCCATGCAGGTCTTCACCTGGTTGCGTACGTACAGTTCTCCACCGACGAGCGCCGCGACGAGTACGGCGATCACCACGAGAAGGATGATGAGCACTCGGTTGCGCGGACGAGGGTTGTTCGCTGCGACAGTCATTCGCCAGATTCTTCCCGACGAGTCTGAACGAACTCTGTGAATACGCACTTCCTCATTCCTGTGATGCGCGACACACTCGCCCGTAGTCTGTTCGAAACGGCGTTTTCGACGGTCACCGGAGGTGGTCATGGCTTCGGACTACGAATCACTCGAGCTGCTGGCACTGCGACAGTGCGGATTTGTCACGGCTCTCCAGGCATCCGAACTGGGTTTCGGTCTGGCGTTGATGGAAGAAATGACGGAATCCGGAACATGGACATGTGAGTGCCGCGGGCTTTTTCGCCTCGAACGCGTCAGACATACCGCCTTGGACGAGTTCGCGAAGTGGTGCACGTGGTTCGCCGGTAGCGCCACCGTCTCGCACTACAGTGCCGCAGATCTGCATGGCCTCGGGCACCTGCAACCTCGCTTCATTCACCTCTCCGTTGCGCACCCTCTCGCGGCGCCGACCCGCCAGGTAGCACTGCACCGACTGCCGCTCGCGGACGACGAGTGTGAACAGATCGGGCCCATCCGCATCACCACGCCTTTGCGTACCGTGCACGACCTCGCTTCCGGTGGAATTTCTCAAGTCCTGCTCAACGAAGTAGTCGCCGATGCGGTCGCGATAGGTCGACTGGACGCGCACGAGTTGTATCTCTCGTGTGAGAACGCGAGCGTCGACGTTGCTGTTCGGGTCGAGTTGGCTCTGGCCGCAAGCCTGTAGCCGAGAGAGATCTTCGAGGCTCCTGCGACCTTCTGGCATCACGCCCGAAATCGAATATGACGCCGATATCAGAGATTTGTAATTCGCTATTTTCGGGCGACTGTTTTGTCTTTAGCGCAGGTAAGAACGCATCCAGATGTGCGGTTCGGGACGTTCAGCCCACTGTTACTGCAGTTCGGCGATGTCGCCGATGAACTAAATCTGCGAAAAGCGTAGTTACTTTACAGTCAATGGGATAACGTCACGGCATCGAAAGCAGACGGACGCTTGTCCTGGACGCCTGTCTGCCCCGTTGTCGAGAGGGATCTGGATGTCCGTGAGTGGTGTTCGTCGTGTTGTCGGTGGGTTGAGTGTTTTTGCTGTTTCTGCGGGTTTCGCGGTGGTTGCGGGCGTCGGGGTTGCTGGTGCGGCTCCGGTGACGGCGGAGTTCAATTCCGACGGGTACAAGGTGACTCGGACGATCAGTAACGGGACGCCGTCCGAGGGTGATGTGA
>NZ_CAURKP010000081.1:0-24141 GCF_963525155.1 uncultured Rhodococcus sp. | reverse complement strand
GGATGTATCCGAAGTGGCTGCAAGCGGTCGGCGCGGCTGGTTGTGTCGTTCTGGTGGTCACACTTCCGTGGATCGCGGTTGTTTCCGGCGCAGGTGTGGTTCTGGCCGGTTGTGGGTACCGGTGGATACGACTGAAGAAATTCAACGACACGTAACACCACAAAGGGTGCATCTCGGACGTTGGCGTTCTATCGTCGGTAGCGACCGCGAAGACCGCCCGAAGGGGAAGTCGAATGGTGACAGCAGCGTTGACAGCAGCACAGACCACGCAGGTGGATTCACGTCCTGCGGCCGAGGCCTACGTCGGTGGTGTGTGCTTCAAACAGGGGCCACCCCGTTTGGTCGGAGCTGAGCTCGAGTGGCTGACCAGCCAGGTTCCCGGTGGGGAGCGGCCGTCAGCAGCGACTCTGGCAAAGGCACTCGGGCGACACGCACCCACCAGTATCGACCCGGATTCACCAGCGGTTCCGCTTCCTCGTGGCAGCCTCGTCACCGTAGAACCTGGCGGACAGATCGAACTCTCGTCAGCGCCGCGGACGTCCGCCCGAGAACTGTGTGACTGTCTCGACGAAGACCGTCGTACTCTCGAAACACTCCTCGCGTCGTACTCCATCGAAATCAGTTCTGCCGCGGCCGACGTCGCCCGCCCACCTTCCCGGATTCTCCGGTTGCCACGTTATTGCGCTATGGAATCCCGCTTCGCCGGGATAGGACCGTACGGCACCTTGATGATGTGCAATACAGCAGCAGTGCAGGTTAGTGTCGATGCCGGCGGCAGCCCGGAGTCCATTGCCCAGCGTTGGCGGCTCCTCGGGGACATGGGGCCGGCGCTCATCGCTGCGTTTGCGTGTTCTCCACGCTTGCAAGGGGTTCCGAGAGGGGATTGGGCGTCCCAACGCATGCGGACGTGGCTCGAACTCGATTCCTGGCGAACGGTCGCAGTCCCGGAAGTGCAGGACTACGCCGGCTGGGCGCTCGATGTTCCGCTGATGTGTGTGCGAAACGAGGGCGACGATTGGACGGCTCCGCGGGGTGCCACTTTCGGGGACTGGATAGACGGCGCTGTGGATGCCGAGATCGGACGCCGACCCGTCTGGGCGGACTTGGACTATCACCTGTCCACGCTGTTCCCGCCGGTTCGCGCTGTCGGCCATCTGGAGGTTCGCTACATCGATGCGCAGCCGGGAGATCTGTGGCGAGTACCGGTAGCAGCGATCGACGCGTTGCTGTCCGGGCCTGCCGTGATGCGTGAGGCGAGTGATGCCGCAGCGTCGACGGCCGGGAGATGGCGGGATGCGGCAGAGTACGGTTTGGACGACGTCGAACTGCGTTCGGCGGCAACCTCTCTGATGTCGCTTGCCGCGTCGTACGCGCCGGAGCCGCAGTTTGTCCGTCTTCTCGATGCCGCAGCCGAACGGTGTTGTCGCGCAATTGTGCCCGGTGAGAGCGACACATGACGGGGGAGATCACCAAGGAAGCGGTCGAGGCCGTACTTCTGCGAGCGCGTGAGCGGTCGACGCTGCTCACCGACTGCGTCGACGATACCGAATTGGTCGCTCAGCATTCCCCGTTGATGAGTCCACTCGTGTGGGACCTGGCGCATATCGGCAATCAAGAGGAACTCTGGCTGGTGCGAGATGTCGGTGGCCGCGATCCGGTGCGTAGCGACATAGACGAGCTGTACGACGCGTTCAAGCATTCGAGATCGTCGAGACCCACACTTCCCCTGCTCAACCCGGCCGAGGCGCGCGAATACGTACGTACGGTTCGCGGGAAGGTCTGGGATGTGCTCGAAGCCAGCACCTTCGGACGCACAGAACTCGACATGGACGGTTTTGCCTTCGGGATGATCGCGCAGCACGAGCAGCAACACGCCGAAACCATGCTCGCAACACACCAATTGCGTTCGGGACCACCGGCACTCGTTGCGACACCCGCTCCGCAAGCGGCCCGCATGCCGGCACTCGACGAGGTCACGATTCCCGCCGGCCCCTTCGTCATGGGGACCGACGACGAACCGTGGGCACTCGACAACGAGCGCACGGCGCATCAGGTCTATCTCACCGACTTCGCGATCGACAGATTCCCGGTCACCAATGGGCAGTTCGTCGAATTCATCGAGGACGGCGGCTATTCCCGACCGGAACTGTGGTCCCGTGACGGTTGGCGGCATCGCGTCGACGCGAAACTCCGTGCACCGCTGTTCTGGGAACGCGACAGTTCGGGTTGGTGGCACGAGACTTTCGGCGTCGAGGCTCCGGTCCCACCGGACAAGCCCGTCGTGCATGTGAGCTTCTACGAAGCCGAGGCCTACGCGAGTTGGGCAGGCAAACGGCTTCCCACCGAGGCGGAATGGGAAAAGGCAGCGCGGTGGGATCCGGAATCCGGAAGATCGCGACGATTCCCGTGGGGGGACGTGTCCGCAGACGAGAATCATGCCAATCTCGGTCAGCGCCATCTCGGTCCCGCCGGCGTCGGCTCGTACCCGGCGGGTGCGTCGGCAGCGGGTGTCGAGCAGTTGATCGGTGACGTGTGGGAGTGGACGTCTTCGGGTTTCCATCCGTATCCGGGTTTCCGGGCCTTCCCGTATCGGGAGTATTCGGAGGTGTTCTTCGGCGGCGACTACAAAGTGTTGCGAGGGGGATCGTTCGGGACCGACAGCGTTGCCTGCCGGGGGACGTTCCGCAACTGGGACCACCCGATCAGGCGCCAGATCTTCTCGGGTTTTCGCTGCGCCAGAACGATTTCGGGTAGATCCTGACATGTGTCGGCACCTCGGGTATCTCGGGCCGCCGCGTTCGGTTCGTGAACTCCTCCACGACGGCGAGAACTCACTGATGCGACAGTCGTGGGCACCTCGCGAGATGCGTGGCGGCGGGACCATCAATGCCGACGGATTCGGCGCGGTGTGGTGGAACGGTGGAAGGCAGGGACGGTACCGCAGTATCTCGCCGATCTGGTCGGACCCGACAGTCGACGAGACGTTGTCCCACATCGTTTCCGGATCCGTTCTCGCCGCCGTACGTTCCGCGACGGAGGGGATGGCCGTCGAGATCGGTGCCTGCGCACCGTTCGTCGACGGAACCTACGCTTTCAGCCACAACGGAGCGGTATCCGGTTGGCCTGGCTCACTCTCCGACTTGGCAGCAGAAGTTCCGGCCGTCGAATTGCTGAAGATGCCCGCGCCGACGGATGCTGCCTTGTTGTGGACAGTGCTTCGGCATCGGTTGAAGTCGAAGCCCGCGGAAGCCGCCGTGACGAGCCTCGTTCACGATGTGGGTGCGGCGGCACCGGATTCACGATTGAACCTCCTGTTCGGCGACGGGCAGGAACTGTGGGCCACGGCGTGGGGCCACACGTTGTACACACGGGTCGACGAGTCGCGGGCACTGATCGTTTCCGAACCGTCCGATCGTTCACCGGACTGGGAGCAGGTGCCGGACCGGCACATCGTCTGCGCGCGTCCCGGCCATTTGATCATCACCCCGATACCGATGGGAGAACAATGAAAACCCCTACGCTCGAGGTTTATCTGACACCGGCCGAATCGGTCGACGCATTGCGAGCCGAGGCCAGGGAGGGCTTGACCGCTACGCCGAAGTGGCTCTCGCCCAAATGGTTCTACGACGCGCGTGGAAGTGAACTGTTCGAGGAGATCACGGCCTTACCCGAGTATTACCCCACCCGTACCGAACGCGGCCTGCTCGCTCGGTACGCCGACGAGATCGCGGCGTTGACCGAACCCGAGATCCTGATCGAACTGGGTTCAGGTTCCTCTGAGAAGACGCGGTTGCTCCTCGACGCGATGACGGCTCGCGGAACTCTGCGAACGTATGTACCGCAGGATGTTTCGGTGACGGCCCTCGAAGGTGCGGCGCAGCAAGTCGGTGCCGAGTTTCCCGTAATCGACGTGCTCGGAGTGGTCAGCGACTTCACCGGTTCGCTGCATCATCTGCCAGGTGGTGGACGGCGGGCGGTCGCGTTTCTCGGTGGAACTCTCGGCAATCTCGTTCCGGCAGAACGCGCCGAGTTCCTCTCGGGCATTGCAGCGGTGCTCGATCCCGGTGAGAACCTGATCCTGGGCGTGGGATTGGTGATCGATCCCGCAGTCCTCGTGCCCGCCTACGACGACGCTGCCGGTGTGACTGCTCAGTTCAATCTCAATGTTCTCTCGGTCCTGAACAAGCAACTGGGAGCGAACTTTCCCTTGGAGGACTTCCGTCACGTCGCGCTCTGGGATGCCGATAACGAGTGGATCGAGATGCGTCTGGAAGCACTTCGTGAAGTCTCGGTGCATATCGACGACCTGGATCTGGAGATCACCTTCGCAGCGGGCGAGCAGCTGCGCACCGAGATCTCGGCGAAGTTCACCGAGGAGGGGATTGCCGCGGAACTCGCGTCCGCGGGCTTCGGGGTACGGAAGGTGTGGATGGATCAGGATCAGCGCTTCGCGCTGTTGTGCGCGCAGCGGGCGTGAGCGTTCACTAATCGACTCGAAACGCGGGTTTCCGCGTCTGGGAACGACTTCTGTGCGCTCGGTTCCGGCAGCGCAGACCGATTTGTCTGTTTATAGTGAGGCGCAGAACGGTTTCCGACCCGAGGAGAACGCGTGCGTCATCCGAAGCTCGCCGCATTGACCGTGGCCCTGACTGCAGTACTGGTGATGCCGGTAACGCAGAGCGTGGCTCAACCATTCCCCTTCGACCCCGGCAGTTTCGGCAACGGAAGCACCGGATCGTTGGGGAGCGACGACCCGGACATACCCATCGAGGACACCCTCCCGCAGTTGTCGGTCACCACACTGGTCGACGGACTCGACCACCCTTGGGACGTGGTGGCGGCCCCGGACGGTGCAATCCTGACCGGACAACGATCCGGCGGATTCTTCGTTCGCCGAGGCGACAACACGACAGGTCCAGTCGCTGCTGACCTTTCGGATCTCTACGCGCAGTCCGAAACCGGGCTCATGGGCATCGCGCTTGCTCGCGACTTCGCTCAGTCGCGCACCCTGTACACCTGCCAAGGATTCAGCGCTGGGGGAGTCACGGACGTTCGAGTGATCGCGTGGACCGTCGACGCCGGATGGACCGCACTCACGCGAACCGGAACTGTATTGCCAGGAATCCCGGTCTCGTCCGGGCGTCACGGGGGTTGCCGAATTCTTGCGGCGCAGGACGGAACGCTGTTCGTCGGGACGGGTGACACCGCGACGCCGAGCGTCCCCCAGGATCCGAATTCGCTGGGCGGCAAGGTCTTGCACATCAACGCCGACGGAACTCCGGCGGCGGGGAATCCGAATGCTTCCAGCCCGGTCTACACGCTCGGGCACCGCAACGTCCAAGGCTTGGCCGTGCAACCCGGAACCGGCCGGGTGTACTCGGTTGAACAGGGCACAAGCGTCGACGACGAAGTCAACCTGCTTACCCCCGGCGGAAATTACGGCTACCGCCCGGATCGGCTTCCCGGAACGTACGACGAATCCGTGCCGATGACCGACCCGGTGCGAGTGCAGGGAGCAATTGCGGCGGTGTGGCGTTCGGGTAGCTCGACGTTGGCTACCGCCAGCGCTGCCTTCACCGGTGGAGCTGCATGGGGTGCCTGGGACGGTGCGCTCGTAATGGGTGGCCTCAAGAGCAAGGAACTGATCTTCCTCCGCCTGAGTGCCGACGGACGCTCGGTCGACGCGCAGACCTTCGGGTTGGAGAACCAGTTCGGTCGCTTGCGGTCGGTGACCCCGACGCCCGACGGCTCGCTCCTGGTGACCACCGACAACGGCGCCGGCGACAAGGTGCTGCGGGTGACGCCCACGCCCTGATCTTCAGCACCAGGCGATGACCCGGCACGGACCACCGGAACCACCCGCATGCGTCGGCGCTCCCACCATCACCGTGGCGCCGACGGCCGGAAGTGCGGACAGGTTTGCAAGGGCTTCGACTGCGTACTTTCCTGAGCCCAAAGCGCTTCGGTGAGCCCCGTGGGTGGTGCTTCGGCCCGCGTCGATGCTGAGGGTGTCCGAGCCCACGGCGACTATGTTGCGCTCGCGGACGAGAAAGTCGATCGCCTCGGGGTTGAATCCCGGTGTGTGTTGCACGCCGAGTGGATCTCGATTCGTGTAGGCGCCACCGGCACCGGCCCGGTTATCCCAACCCGAGTTCATCGCGACCAGGCTGCGGGGAGCGATCGTCCCATGGACGGCTTCCCAATCGAGGATGTCCTGGTGGGTGAGCAATGTGTCAGGGTCGGCGGCGGCGCGGGCGCTGATGTCGACGACCGCAATCGGTACGACGAGGTCGGCAACCGGAATCTTCTCGACGGTGATCCCGTCCGCACTGGCGTGTGCGGGCGCGTCGATGTGAGTACCCGTGTGTTCCTCGAGGCGGAGTTCGTTGAGGTAGAACTTTCCACCTGACCCGGCGGAGCCGAGCGAGCCCAGAGACCCGCCGGCGTCGGCGATCTTCGCCAGGTTCCTCATCTCGAACGAGCGCGCGCCCGGCCACACCGGGAACTCCGGCGTCAGTACGTGTGTCAGATCGACAATGGTCCGACCCGATGGCGTTGCCGACGCAGCGGGCTGTACAGCGCCGGCCATGACGGTCGCGCCGAGGGCACCGGTGCCCAGCGCCGCGAACATCGATCGACGGCTGATCTTCCTGCCCTCGCGTCCGATTGATTCGTAGACCTCCGACAAGACCTTCGGTGAGCACATCAGAAACTCCAGATCACTGGGATCAACACCGTTGCAACTATCAGGAACCACAACAACATCGGGAGTCCGAGCTTCCAGTAGTCGCCGAACTTGTAACCACCAGGGCCCATCACCATCATGTTCGCGGGAGTGGCTACAGGCGTCAGGAAGGAGGCCGCGGCAGCGACGGTGACCGTCATCAGAAGGGGCAGCACCGAGATGTCGAGTTCGATGGCGACCGAGATCGCGATCGGCGTGATGATCAACGCGGTTGCAGTGTTGCTGATCAGCTGGCCCAGAGTCGCCGTCACGACGAAGAGTCCGGCGACGACGACATACGGGCTTGCCCCACCGACGACGTCGACAAACGCATGCGCGAGCTTTTCGGCCGCGCCGGTCTGCTGGATTGCGGTCGACAGCGGGATCATTCCGCCGACGAGAATCAACGTGGTCCACGAGATGGACCGATGCGCCTGCTCGACGCTGATGACTCGTAGCAGCACCATCGCACATGCCGCGAGGAGTCCGGCTATCGCGGACGGCACCAATCCGAACGTCAGCATCACTACCATCGCCGCGACGACGACGAGAGCGATGACCGCGCGGGTTCCCAACGGGGCTGCCTGCTTACGGATCTGGGCAGGTGCGTCGACCACGAGGACGTTCGGATCGACGGCGGTGTGGGTGTCGAGATCGTCCCAGCTTCCTTGCAGGAGAAGCGTGTCACCGGCCGCCAACTTGACGCCCTTGGGGCCGCAGTCCTCACCGGCGCGCTGGACTGCGAGTATCACCAGATCTCCACTGTCGGTCACCATGCCCGGAAAAGCCCTGTCGCCGATCATTTCCGAGCGCGGCGGGATGATCACTTCGACCACGCCGTCGTGCTTGGTGATCAAGGGCTCTGCGGACGGCGCATCCTTTCCCATGAGCTGATACTGCTTCGCGAGGGTCTTGGCATGCCGGCTCAGGTCAGGCGACATCGACGTCCCAGCACGATGGGGGAGGACGTGAGGACCGAGAAGTACGGCGATCGCAATCGTTCCCAATACGAGCGGCGCACCGACCAAGGTGAAACTGAAGAACCCGAAAGCACCGGCCCCGAATTCCTCGGCGGCTTCGGAAACGATGATGTTGACCGGTGTTCCGGTCAAGGTGAGCATCGATCCGGCATGGGCGGCAAATGCCAACGGCAGAAGCAGTTGTGACGTCGATTTACCGAGACGTACCGCCAAGACGACCACCATCGGTACCAACGCGGCTACGGCCCCGTTGACGCTGATCAATGCGGTCAACGCGGCAACCAGCAACATGATCGCACTCACGAGACGGACTCGGGATTCGCCGACTTTAGCCAGCAGTTTCTCGCCCGCCCACGTGGTGACACCGGTGGCGTCGAGGGCTTCGCTGACGACAAAAAGCGCGGCGATGAACACCACCGTGGGATCGCCGAATCCGGCGAGCGCCTGCTCCATCGTGATCACACCGGTGGCGTACAGCGCCAGGGCAGTGCCGATCGCGATGATGCCGACCGGGATTCGGCCGATCACGAACAGCGCCACGACCAGTGCAAGCACGACGAAAGTGATGGTGATGTCATTCACGATTCGTAAAGGTACCTGCTCATACAGAACGGCCCCGTCTCGCAAGTGAGACGGGGCCGTGGGACGGACGCGAGGAGAATTAGTTGGAGGCGGCGATGCGGGCCTTCTCGAGAGCGGCCAGCGTGCGAAGAACCGTGGCCTTCTGCTTGTTCAGATCGCTCAGTCGTGCGCGAGCCGGCAACCCTTGTGCGAGTTCGGCGACCTTGATCTGCTCGTCGATCGAACCGAGCTGATCGAGAAGCCCTAGGACGCGCGTCTGGAGCGTGTCGATGTCCACGGTGTCGGTCTTGACCGGAGCGGCAACACGCGTCGCTGTGCCCGTGCTGGCGGGGCGGGAAGCGCGTGCGGGTGACGTGTCGGCGACAACCGTTGCGGCGCGGGGCCGAATTGCCTTGCGAACAGCGGCCGCATCGGGAAGGACGTCCATACGGATCTCGTTCAGGACTCGGCGTGCCTCGCGTGCGTTGACGCGGTACTCGCGCTCTTCGTCGTCGTCGGACTGCAGCGTGCCGCCGAGCGGGCGCAGACCGTACATGCCGAGGAAGCGCTTGGCGTCGTCGATGATGCCTTCATTTTCACGGCATTTTCCGCAGCGGGGTTCGTTGCGGAACATGTCCACGGAGTTGTCGTCTCCGCACCAGACACAAGATCCTGGGCGCCACCGCCGGATCGTCGGAACTGATGAATTCAGGGAATGAGATTCGGGCCGGGATTCCAGGGTTTGCGCGTCGATCACGACGAGCCACACTAGGCGAAGATTGCGGCGCGGTGAACACCGCCCCAACATCGACCTGGGTTTCTCGACGGTAGCGTGATCAAGATCATGCCAATCGTCGCATTCGGCGGTATTCGTGTGTCCCACAGGTGGTTTCATGATGACCGGGTGGTCTGTTTCTGAGAGGTTCACGAAGACGACGACGGGCGCGTACCGGTGACCGTGAAGTCACAGGTACGCGCCCGTAGTGCGGCGCGAGACTAGGCGCTGCCGTTGAACAGCGAAGTCACAGAACCGTTCTCGAAAACTTCCTTGATGGTGCGAGCGAGCAGCGGTGCGATGGACAGCACCGTCAGCGTCGGGAACTTCTTCGACTCGTCGATCGGAAGTGTGTTGGTGACAACAACTTCCTTCGCGCCACACGTCGACAGACGCTCGGCCGCAGGGTCGGAGAGGACGCCGTGGGTTGCAGCGATGACGACGTCACCTGCACCGGCCTCCTTGAGCACCTTGACCGCGCCGGCGATGGTTCCGCCGGTGTCGATCATGTCGTCGATCAGGATGCAGGTGCGACCTTCGACCTCACCGACGACGCGGTTGGACTTGACCTGGTTGGGTACCAACGGGTCGCGCGTCTTGTGAATGAATGCCAGCGGTGCTCCGCCGAGCGAGTCGGCCCACTTCTCGGCGACACGAACGCGCCCCGAATCGGGGGACACCACCGTGATGTTCTCGAGGTTGTAGCCCGCGCGAATGTGGTTGGCCAACTGGCTGTGTGCGTGCATGTGATCGACGGGGCCGTCGAAAAAGCCCTGGATCTGATCGGTATGCAGGTCGACCGTGATGATGCGATCGGCGCCGGCGGTCTTGAGCAGGTCGGCAATCAGGCGAGCGGAGATCGGCTCGCGTCCGCGATGCTTCTTGTCCTGGCGGGCGTACGGGTAGAACGGAAGAACGGCGGTGATGCGCTTTGCCGATCCACGCTTGAGAGCGTCGATCATGATGAGCTGCTCCATCACCCACGTGTTCAGCGGTGCCGGATGACTCTGCAGGACGAACGCATCGGAGCCGCGAACCGACTCTTCGAATCGAACGAAGATCTCACCGTTCGCGAAGTCGCGCGCGGTCTGCGGGGTGACGCGGATGTCGAGTTCCTTCGCCACCTGCTCCGCCAACTCGGGATGTGCGCGACCCGAGAACAACATCAGGTTCTTCTGGTTGTCGATCCAATTCGCAGTCACTGGTTCATGCCGTCCTTTTGTACTTGCCGGTCGATCTGGTGGTGATCTGTGCTGTCTGTTGTGCAGGGCTGTCAGGTTGTTGCAGGGCCGTCAGGTTGTGCAGCTGCTGCAGCGGCATCGGCCGCGGGTGTGCCGGGACGATTCTTCTGGACCCAGCCCTCGATGTTGCGCTGCACCCCACCCGAGACGGCGAGCGCCCCAGGCGGTACGTCGTTCTTCAAGACCGTGCCCGCACCCGTGTATGCGCCGTCTCCCACGACGAGAGGGGCGACGAACATGGTGTCGGAGCCTGTTCGGACATGCGACCCCACCACAGTACGGCTCTTGTTCACCCCGTCGTAATTGACGAAGACGCTCGAAGCTCCGATATTGCTGTGATGGCCGATGGTGGCGTCGCCGACGTAGGTAAGATGCGGAATCTTCGAATGCTCGCCGATATCCGCGTTCTTGGTTTCCACGTAAGCGCCGATCTTGCCGTGTGCCCCGAGGCGGGTACCAGGCCGGAGATAGGCGAAGGGGCCGACAGTCGCGTCCGCGCCGACAACGGAGTCGGTCCCGTGCGAGCGGACGACGACTGCGCGCTCACCGACTCTCACGTTGTCCAAGGTGGTATCCGGGCCGATCACGGCGTCTTCGCCCACCGAGGTCGTGCCGGTCAACTGAACTCCGGGCAGGAGCGTCACGTCCTGTGCGACGTGCACGCCGCAATCTATCCATGTGCTCGCAGGATCGACGACGGTGACGCCGGCACGCATCCACTTCTCGAGGATCCGACGGTTCATCTCGCGGGCGAGCGTCGAGAGCTGCACGCGATCGTTGGCGCCCGCGACGAGAACCGAATCCGCGATGTGCTGAGCACGAACACGCTTGCCCGCGCGACGGGCGATCATGATCACATCGGTGAGATAGAACTCGTGTTGTGCGTTGTTGGAGTCGAGGGACGCCAGCGCGTCGCGCAGAGTTTCGAAGTCGAAGGCGTAGACCCCTGAATTGACCTCGGTGATCGAGCGCTGCGAATCGGTGGCTTCCTTCTCCTCGACTATGGCGTTCACCTCGCCGTCCGTCGTACGAAGGATTCGCCCGTAGCCGGTGGGGTCGACGGCCGTCGCCGGCAACACCGGCACCGCGGCCGCGGGAGCAGCCGTGTGCTGGGCGAGGAGGTCTGCGATGGTCTTTCCGTCGAGCAGAGGCACGTCGGCGGCTGTGACGAGTACGGTCCCGGAGAAGTCGGCCGGCAACCCCTCGAGCCCACAACTGACAGCGTGCCCGGTGCCCTTCTGCTCGTCCTGAACAGCGACGGTGACGGAACGGTCCAGTTCCCCGGCGACTGCGTTCACGGCTTCGGTGACACGCTCACGATCGTGACCGACGACGGTCACCAGGTGCGTGGGATTCAGTGAGGTTGCCGCGTGAAGCGAATGTGCCAGCATGCTGCGTCCGGCGAGAGTGTGGAGGACCTTGGGAGTCTTCGACTTCATTCGTGTACCGGCACCCGCTGCGAGAACGATCACGGCGGTCTGCACTGGTTTGAGCTCCCTCTGTCGATCAAACTGTCGATCAAGACATACATTCCGCTCGGGAAAGCATGTTGTTCACCAGCTCCGCCGCCAGGACTCGAACCTGAACTATCTGAACCAAAATCAGAGGTGCTGCCATTACACCACGGCGGATTGCCACGCATTGCCGAGCCTTGCGGCCGAACGCGCGAAAGAATAATCGCATGCCGACCCGCCGTAGGTCGAACCGCTCCTCCGATCGGGCCCCTCAAGTCCCGATAGGCTGAGCGTCCACAGCAGTGATTTGTGTGTCGGCGAGAGGAAGACAATGGCGACGGTGTCCGGTTCGGGTGGCGGGGATCCAGTTCCCGAACGAGTGACACGGATCCGGATGACCGGTACCCAACGTCGGCAACAGCTGATCGAGATCGGGCGGGCATTGTTCGCCGAACGGGGATACGAAGCGACCTCGATCGAGGAGATCGCCCAGCGCGCGAACGTGTCCAAGCCTGTCGTGTACGAGCACTTCGGCGGCAAGGAGGGGCTGTACGCCGTCGTAGTGGACCGGGAGATGTCGCGACTCCTCGAGATGATCACGTCTTCGCTCTCACAAAATCGCTCGAGAGTTCGAGTCGAGCGGGTTGCGTTGGCTTTGCTCACCTACGTGGAAGAGCACACCGACGGATTTCGGATACTCGTGCGCGATTCGTCCGTTGTCGCGCCCAGTGGGACATATTCGAGCTTGCTCAACGATGCGATCAGTCAGGTGGGCTACCTGTTGGCGGGGGACTTCTCCAGACGCGGTTTCGACCCCGGACTAGCAACGATGTACGCACAGGCGCTTGTCGGCATGGTGTCCACTACGGCTACTTGGTGGCTCGACGAACGGACTCCGTCGAAGGAAGTTGTCGCCGCTCACCTCGTGAATTTGTGTTGGAATGGGCTGACGAATCTGGAAGCCGATCCACAATTGGAGGGTTAACCAGGCGCGCCTGCCGCGCAGAGATGGATCGCGGTCTAAGCTGTGTTCGCTGTATCACGATCGTTTGATGGGCAAATGTCTCATTTGTTTGCAGGGTGGGTTGAATGCCGAACCGTGCCATCCATTTTGACGCTGTGAACGGGTAAGACCAAGAATTCGTTCGATGTGTGGTGATTGGAGGCCGGATCGATGGTGAGGCAAGAGCGGGCAGAAGCCACCCGTGATTCGGTGCTGCGCGGAGCAGCGGGTGTGTTCTTGCGCCTGGGCTATGCCAATGCCAGCTTGAGCGAGATCATCGCCGAGTCGCAGGTGACCAAAGGCGCCCTGTACTTCCATTTCGGGTCCAAGGAAGAACTCGCGCGGGCGGTGATAGACGAGGGTTCGGCACGTTTCGACGCAAAATGTGAGCTCTGGTTGGACCGTCGAACTCCCGCACTCGAGTCACTGATCGGTATTTCGTCGGTCATCGTCGACATCGGTGCGCATGACGCCATGGTTAGAGCGACGTTCCGCTTGTTGGTCGAGATCGGGGACTATCGGGGCTCCGGGCCGGCGACTCTGGACGTGTGGCTCGACATTTACCGTGAACTTGCCAGCCGTGCCGCCGACGAAGGTGATCTGCGTTCGGACGCGGATTCTGCTGACATTGCTCGTTTCCTGTTGGAAGTTGCGTCGGGAGTTCGGCTGATGGCAGCCGCGACCGGGACCGTTCGTGAGCTTTCGGACTCCATGAAGGCATCGTGGAATCTGATACTTCCGATCGTGGTCCCGGAATCGAAAGTGGAGTACTTCAGGCAATTCGCGGCCCGTCGCCTTGCCAGTGATCACTGAAATCACTGGCTCTCCGCACTGCTCCTTTCGTCAATTTGCTGCAAATGTCCTGGTAGGGACATTGTTCTCTTTGTTCTGCATTCGAAACAAACTGAGAGTATGTTTATAGTGTTGATGGGAATCTGGAAGTCCGATCTTGCCGTCAATCTTCGGATTGCGGTATGTTCTATCGGTAGCTGAAGAATTGCTGAGAATGAAGGTTTGTCAGGGCAGGGTGACGGCGTCGGCGCACCGGGCCGCATAGGGGGCTGCCCGGCGTGTACGACCCCAGATGGGGAGTCGACAGATGGGTGACACTGCGCCGACGCCGATGCTCGACATCGGCCCGCGGATCGGCTGTGACGTAGTGAACGTCGTGGATGTCACTCGAAGTATCGAACTCTTCGGGCGGAGGTATCTCGATCGGACCTTCACCCCGCACGAATTGCAGACGTGCGCCGGGCCGGCGCGGGATCAACGATTGGCTGCACGTTTCGCCGCCAAAGAGGCTGTGGTGAAGGTACTGCGGCCTGGTGACGTTCCCGTTCCGTGGAGTTCCATCGAAATCACTCGGGCCGAGTGGGGTGGCTGTGGGGTGACACTGTCCGGTAATGCCGCGGAACTCGCGCGGGCCCAGGATCTGCACGATTTTCAAGTATCTATCTCGCACGAAGCGGACGTGGCCATCGCAATGGTGATCGCAACACGCTCGGGCGCTCGCATCGAAAAGAAGGACGACATCGCTGATGATTGATCAGGCAATTCGGAAAGTGCTCGTCGAGCACGGTCGGCTGGCAGTCGACGTGAGCACGATCGACGGAGAGGCCGATCTTTACGAGTTGGGTTTGACGTCGCACGCGAGCGTGAATGTCATGTTGGCGCTGGAGGATTCGTTCGACATCGAGTTCCCTGACGAGTTGTTGCGGAAGAGTACTTTCGCAAGCGTCAAGGCGATCGAGGGTGCGTTGACGGAGTTGGGTGCTGCATGAACGCTCCGCAATCGCAGTGCTCCACCGGAACGGCCCTCGAGCGGGCCGCACGGTTGGCCGACGAAGTTGCAGCGGTGTGGGCCGACGAAGTCGATGCAGAAGCAAGGTTTCCGCGTGAAGCTGTCGACGCCATGCGAAGCGAACGGCTGCTGTCCGTAGCTGTGCCGAGGGAACTAGGCGGCGAAGGGCTCTCGCTGCAGGAAGTGTCGCAGATCGCCCGTGTGATCGGAACGCGCTGTGCAGCAAGCGGAATGATTTTCGCGATGCATCAGACGCAGATATACTCGTTGGTCAAGCACGGCAACACCGAAGCACTACGCGAGTTTGTCGAAGAAACGGTCGACAAGCAATTGCTGTTGGCATCGGCAACCACTGAGCTGGGAATCGGTGGTGACGTCAGCCGGAGTTACTGCGCGGTGGAAGACTTGGGCGGTCACCTGCTGTTGATCAAGAACGCGCCTGTCATTTCGTACGGTGAACACTCCGACGCGATAGTCGTGACGGCTCGGCGAACACCGGAGAGTCAGCCGAACGATCAGGTTCTCGTGGTGTGTCGTACCCCAGACCTGACGCTCGAACGCACCACCGAGTGGAACACGCTGGGGCTGAGGGGTACTTGCAGTCTCGGTTACATCCTTCGGGCCACCTCGACGCCGGAGATGGTCGCCGGCGTACCGTATTCCGATATCTCCACCCACACGATGCTTCCGGTCTCGCACGTCGTCTGGAGTTCGGTGTGGTTGGGAATTGCCGACGCTGCAGTCGAGAAGGCGCGCAAGTACGTGCGTGCCGCCGCCCGCAAGCAGCCCGGGGTCACTTCCCCCGGAGCGCTGCGGCTCGCCGAAGTTGCCGCTTCGGCACAACAATTCGCCGATCTCGTCGGTGCCTCTGCGCGCAGGTACGACCGCGCAGTCCACGCGGAGGAAGGCGTTGCCGATTTCGAGGCGACGGGAGCGGTGGGATTTTCGCTCGCGATGAACAACCTGAAAGTCACAGCATCGACAGCGGTGGTGGAAATCGTGGGGCAGACAATGTTGATCTGTGGAATCTCGGGATATCGCGAGGACACCGAATTTTCGCTCGGTCGGCACCTTCGTGACGCGCACGGCGCAGCGGTGATGGTGAACAACGATCGAATCATGGCAGGTTCAGCGCACATGGCTATCGGATACCGGGGAACGCTATGACGAACGAGACTGTGACGACCGAGACTGTGACAGGCGAGACCGATCTGGATCGGGCCCGGGCTGCATTTCAACGTGAACTGCTCGTCGAAGGACTTCTCGTCGAGACGGAGGTGCCGGGACTCTACGGGCGTTCCGGCGTGTTCGAGGACATCGTCGACGGTATCGACCGAGTGGTGATTGCAGCGGGGCCAGGCGACGCCGCGACTCGGCTGCGGTTCCCGCCGGTGTTCCCGCGGAGCAGTTTCGAGCGCACCGACTACATCGCTTCGTTTCCCAACCTCACCGGCGCCATCAACACCTTCGCCGGTTCCAATCGCGATCACGCGCGACTGCTGGCCGATCGCGCCGAGGGACAATCGTGGGACCGCCACCTCGAGCCGACCGAGACCATGCTCGTGTCCGCAGCGTGCCATCCTGCCTATGCGCGGTACACCGGAGTTCTGCCCGAAGGCGGAGTGCTGCTGGACATCTACGGTTTTTGCTTCCGGCACGAACCGGCCATCGATCCGGCTCGCATGCAAGCGTTTCGGATGCACGAGTTCGTGACGATCGGTGACGCCGCGGCAGCGCGAGCGCATCGCGAGCATTGGATCGAGCGGGGGCTCGAGGTGCTCGGCCGGCTCGAACTCGACGCTACCCCGGTGATCGCCAATGATCCTTTCTTCGGGCGCGCCGGAAAGATGCTTGCAGCCAACCAGCGTGAAGAGAATCTCAAGACGGAACTGACGGTTCGGCTCTACGGAGATCTCGACGAGGGCACGGCGATCGTGTCCTCGAACAACCATCTCGACCATTTCGGTGTCAACTTCGATATCCGAACGGCGGAGGGGGAGGTGGCACACAGCTCGTGCGTCGGCTTCGGGATGGAGCGAATCGCGTTGTCCTTGTTGCGGACTCATGGTCTTGACGTGGCTGCATGGCCAACCTCCGTTCGTGAACGAATGGGCATCTGATGTCACGGCTCATCGACATTTCACCTGATCGCTACCGGCCCCATTCGTTGCACCAGGACGACCGCGTGTGGGCGCAGACCAACTGCTACACGGATCTGTGGATCGAAGTGTTGCATTCGCTGGGATTGGACCCCGTCCCGGCATTGGCATGTGCCTTCTCATCGCGGTTCGACGGGACTCAGTGGACGTTCCTCAAGCTCAAGGCCGAGGACATCTACGCGCTGTACGGAATCGAAGTCGCCGAGATGAACGTCTGGCGGGCACCGCTGATCCACGTCGAGGACAACCTCGCGGTTGGGATGCTGTCGACGGTTGAAGTGGACGGATACTGGCTTCCCGACACTCTTGGAACGAGTTATCACGAGGGGCACACCAAGACCACGATCGTGCCCAATCGGATCGATCGCGTTGCCGGCGAGCTCGAGTACTTTCACAACAGCGGGTACTACTTGCTGCGAGGCGACGATTTCTCCGGCGTCTTCGATCTCGATCGTTCCTCACTTCCTTCGTTCGTGCCCTACGTCGAACAGATCAGGTTGAATCCGGTTCACGCGACCAACGCCGGAAACATCGCCGAAGTGGCTCGGCGGAATGTAGCGGTTCGAGCGGTGGGTAATCCCGTGCGAGAGCTGGGACGCAAGGTGATCGACGACCTCGAATGGGTGCAGGGGGCGGGTATGGATGCGTTTCACCTCTGGTCCTTCGGGCTACTTCGTCAGTGCGGGGCCAGCGCGGAGCTGGCTGCCGACGCCAGCGAGTTCTTGGACACTGCAGGTTTCTCCGGGACAGGCGAAGCTGCGCCAGATTTCCGCAAAGTGGCATCCGGTGCCAAGAGCGTGCAGTTTCAGATGGCGCGTGCCTCCAGGGGCCGCGCGGTGGACCCGCGTGAGCAACTCGACGAGATGGCCGTGTCGTGGAAGAGGGCGATGGAAATCGTTGCCGACACAGTCGGCGTCGACTCGCATCGACACCTGAGGTTGGTCTGACAGTGCCTCGTTCGTCAGCAGACCTGCTGGCCGGCGCGATATGGCGATGCGCTGCAACCGAACCCGGATCCGTATCCGACCCGGATGCCCTCGAAGCCGTGACCGAGTGGGTCGCAGCGTCCGTGCCTGGAACAGTCGTCGGTGCGATACGTTCGGCGCAAACGGACGCCGGACGCACAAAGTCCGTTTCGTCGTCTGTTTCAGAATCGTCCGTTTCATCGTCGGACTGGTGGTTCGTGACTACCGTGGCCGCGACCGGTGAGGGGTCGTGGCTGCTCCAGTTCGACGGGATGACGGCGTTTGCGGATGTCTGGATAGGCGGTGTCCGTGTCGCGTCCGCTGAATCCATGTTCACACCTGGGGAAGTGATCATTCCGGCCGGAGTCGGCGCTGGTAAACGTGTCCAGGTGGCTGTTCATTTTCATTCTCTCTCCGCGATTTTGAGATCGAGGCGTCCCCGAGGACGTTGGCGATCGTCGATGGTCCGTGAACAGGGTCTTCGGTGGATACGAACCACGATGCTCGGTATGGCTCCCGTGTTCAGTGGTGTACCGGTACCGGTGGGTCCGTGGCGGGGTATCCGCTTGTTGGACAAGGGGATTGCCGCCGTAGTCTCTGCTGTCAAGCATGCGAGTGTTGACGGCACAACCGGTCGCGTTGCCGTCAGTGCTCGGCTCACCGGATTGCCGGCCTCGCTGGAGTACGTGACCGTGCGCGTCGGCGATCACTCGCGGCAATTGGCAGTATCCGCCGGACCGGATGGATTTCTCGAGGTGTCCGGCGTCGTCGAAGTGCCGGAAGCGAAGTTGTGGTGGCCGCACACTCATGGCACCCCGCGCACTTATCCGGTGACGATGGAAGCGGTCGGAGTCTCCGAGCATCTCGGTTCAGTTGGCTTCCGGACGGTGGAGGTCGACAGATCCGATGGTGGATTCCGTTTGTATGTCAACGGCATCCGGGTGTACTGCCGTGGTTCGGTGTGGGTGCCGACCGACCCGATCTCGCTTCAAGGCGACGCCGGCACAACTCGTGTCTTGGAACGCCTGGCTGAGGCGGGCCTGAACATGATTCGAATCCCGGGGACGATGGTCTACGAGAGCGACCACTTCTGGGAGGAATGTGCGCGACTGGGCATTCTCGTGTGGCAGGACATGATGTTGGCGACGCTCGATCCGCCCGACACCGACGAATTCTTCGAACTTGTTGCCGCCGAGGTCACCGCGTTCTTGCACAGAGTGCGCGGAAATCCCGCTTTGGCAGTCTTCTGCGGCGGCAGCGAGACCGAACAGCAGCCGACCATGCTGGGCTTGGTCGATCAGCACATCCCGCTCATTCATTCGAGACTGCCGGACTTGATCTCGACGGTGGCACCCGAACTCGAGTACGTGACGTCGTCCCCCTCGGCGCCTCGCGGGGGCGAGCAATTGGCAACTCATGTCGGAAGCGGGGTCGCTCACTACTTCGGGGTGGGTGCCTATCGTCGTCCACTGGCCGACGTGCTCAGCGCGCGAGTACGTTTTGCGACCGAATCATTGGCATTTTCGATTCCACCGTCGAATGCGGTGATCGAGAACGAATTCGGTTCACTCGCCGTCGCGGGGCACCACCCGGCATGGAAAGCCGCGGTGCCTCGGGACAACGGATCGTCGTGGGATTTCGAGGATGTTCGGGACCACTACGTCCACGCGCTTTTCGGCGAAGACGCTCGTGAAGTCCGGTGGTCCGACCCGGAACGCTATCTCGACCTGGGGCGAGCAGCTGTATGTGAGGCGTTCGCATCGACGCTCGGATACTGGCGTCGCCCGGACTCTCGGTGCGACGGCGCCTTGACACTCGCACTGCGAGACCTGGAGCCCGGACCGGGATGGGGGGTCCTCGATTGGAGCGGCAGCCCCAAAGCTCCGTGGTTCGTGCTCCGTAGGAGCGCCAAACCGATCGCGCTCCTCGTCACGGACGACGGTATGGACGGATTGAGGCTCGACGCGATCAACGAGACCGCCGAACCTGTCGTCGGCGAGATCAGGTTTCGAGCGCACAGTCGGTCAGGTGTCGTCCCGGTCGACGTCGCGCTACCGGTCAAGGTGGAATCGCACTCGAGTCTGACCTGGTCCGTGGACAGCCTTGTCGGCCGTTTCACCGACCTCACTCACGTCTTTCAGTTCGGGGCGCGGACATACGACGCCGTCACCGTCACACTCGAAGACGAAGACGGCGAGATGGTGGACGAAGTGGTCCACCTCCTGGGTGGTCCGGCGCGGCCTCGCGAGCGATCGGTCGGACTTGTTGCCACAGCGCGCAACGTCGGTGACTCGGAGTGGGTAGTCGACGTCTCGACGGATGCTTCAGCCCAATACGTTGCCCTCGAACTGCAGGGCTTCGAGCCCGAAGACTCCTGGTTCCACCTCGCGCCGAACGGTCGCAGGACTGTACGCCTACGGAGAACCGGTCAGGCGACGAAAGTGATCGGTCGCGTTCGGGCGCTCAACTCGCACGTGAGTGTGGCCGTGGCGCCGCCGATCACTCCGGTCACACAATCCTCGCCGTCCAAGCGGACGTCGAAGAAGACGAGTGCTACGGGAAACTGAACGGATCGGACTGCGCTGCGAGATCGCACACCGATAGAATCGAACCGGCGCACAACTCTGCCTCGGTGGGGATATTGCGCTCGGGCTGTGCGTCCGCAACCCGTCATCACTGTTCAGGAGCGCGTTCGTTGACTTCCTTGTCCTCTGCCCAGACTGCGCTCGCTGGACTCGCCGAGGTCGCCCTCGCAGATGCCGCGTTCACTCCGGTGATCGAATCCATCGGATCGGCCGCCTTGGACATCGTGGCTCCGAAGCCGGCTCGGCCGTTCATCGCCGCTGCACTCGCCGCTCGCACGCCGGTGCTGCTGGTGACAGCCACCGGTCGTGAAGCCGACGATCTGACTTCGGAACTCACCGAGATGCTCGGTGGAGGAGTGGCGCAGTTTCCGTCGTGGGAAACATTGCCGCACGAGCGACTGTCGCCGAGCGCGGATACCGTTGGGCGACGGGTGGAGGTCCTGCGCAGACTCGCCAGACCAGACGACGCCTCGTACGGATCGCCACTTCGGGTGATCGTCACCACGGTGCGCTCTCTCGTTCAGCCGATGGCGCCAGGCCTGGGCGAGATAGAACCGATCACGTTGCGCGTCGGCACCGAGATCGATTTCGATTCCGTTCTGGTTCGTCTGGTGGAGATGGCGTACAGCCGCGTCGACATGGTGGGAAAGCGTGGTGAGTTCGCGGTCCGTGGTGGCATTCTCGACCTGTTCTCGCCGACGGCGGATCATCCGGTCCGTATCGAATTCTGGGGTGACGAGGTATCGGAGCTTCGCTACTTCTCAGTTGCCGATCAGCGTTCGCTAGCGGACGTCGACGTCGATTCCGTGATCGCGCCGCCGTGTCGTGAACTGATTTTGACAGCTGATGTTCGTGATCGAGCTGCCGCACTCGCTGCTGAGAACCAGGCTGACGCGTCGTTGGTCGAGATGCTGGACAAGATCTCGGCAGGTATCCCCGTCGAGGGGATGGAAGCTCTGCTCCCGGTTCTCAAACCCGGTGAACTGCAGCTACTTTCCGATGTACTTCCCGAAGGGGCGCACATTCTTCTGTGTGATCCGGAAAAGGTGCGCACCCGCGCCACCGACCTGGTGCGCACCGGCCAGGAATTCTTGGAAGCATCGTGGACGGCGGCGTCGATCGGCGGCGCTGCACCGCTCGACACGTCGATCCTCAACGGCGGAGGAGTCGATCTCGGTGCCTCCGCGTACCGGTCGCTTCGTCATGTTCGCGAATCTGCCGAAGCTGCCGGCCGACCCTGGTGGACAGTCAGCCCGCTGGCGTCGGGAAACGGTGAAGAACTCGAACTCCCGGTGCATGCGGCACCGCAGGTGCGCGGTTCCGACGACCTGTTGGCCGAGCTGTTCGTCAGCCTTCGGGCGCACGTGAGCACGGGCGGTCGCGCGGCGATCGTGGTGGCAGGTGCCGGAACCGCAAGCCGCGTCGTGGAGCGACTCGGTGAAGCCGAAGTGCCCGCCAAGATGCTCGATGCCGGCGCTACCCCCGCCCGTGGACAGGTCGCGGTGCTCCGCGGATCACTGCACGACGGACTGGTACTCGCCGGCGACGACTCGACGCCTGGGATGGTGATCGTCACCGAGTCCGATCTGACCGGCAACCGCGTTGCTGCGGTCGGCGACGGAAAGCGCTTGCCGGCCAAGCGCCGCAATCAGGTTGATCCCCTCGCGCTGTCGGCAGGGGACATGGTCGTGCATGATCAGCACGGTATCGGCCGGTTCGTCGAAATGGTCGAACGCACCATCGGTGGGGCGCGTCGTGAATACCTGGTCATCGAATACGCGCCGAGCAAGCGCGGTCATCCGGGCGATCGTCTGTTCGTCCCGATGGAATCGCTCGATCAACTCTCCCGATACGTCGGTGGGGAGTTGCCGGCGCTGAGCAAGCTCGGTGGATCCGACTGGGCAAACACAAAGCGTAAGGCCCGCAAGGCAGTTCGTGAGATCGCGGGCGAGCTGGTTCAGCTCTACGCAGCGCGTCAGGCTGCTCCCGGGCATGCGTTCGGCCCGGACACACCGTGGCAGAAGGAACTCGAAGACGCATTCGCGTTCACCGAGACGATCGACCAGTTGACCGTTATCAGTGAGGTCAAGGCCGACATGGAGAAGCCGGTTCCGATGGACCGGGTGGTCATCGGTGACGTCGGGTACGGCAAGACGGAGATCGCCGTCCGCGCCGCGTTCAAGGCAGTGCAGGACGGCAAGCAGGTGGCGGTGCTGGTGCCGACGACTCTGCTTGCACAGCAACATCTTCAGACCTTCACCGAACGAATGGCGTCGTTCCCGGTAAAGGTGCGAGGGCTGTCCCGGTTCACCGACGCCAAGGACTCGAAGGAAATCATCGCAGGCATGGCGGAAGGTGAGATCGACATCGTCGTCGGTACTCACAGGTTGCTGCAGACCGGTATTCGCTGGAAGGACCTCGGGCTTGTGATCGTCGACGAGGAACAGCGATTCGGAGTTGAGCACAAGGAACACATCAAGGCGCTACGCACCCACGTCGACGTCCTGACGATGTCGGCTACCCCGATTCCTCGTACTCTCGAGATGAGCATGGCCGGGATCCGTGAAATGTCCACGATCCTCACACCGCCGGAAGAACGTCATCCTATCCTCACGTACGTCGGCGCGTATGCGGACAAGCAGGTTGCCGCGGCCATCCGGCGTGAACTTCTGCGCGACGGTCAGGTCTTCTACGTTCATAACCGTGTCAGCTCGATCGACAAGGCAGCCAAGAAGATCCGCGAACTCGTCCCGGAGGCTCGCGTCGTCGTCGCGCACGGTCAGATGAACGAGGACACTCTCGAAAAGACTGTGCAAGGATTCTGGGAACGCGACTTCGACGTGTTGGTCTGTACCACGATCATCGAAACCGGTCTGGACATCTCGAACGCGAACACACTGATCGTCGAACGCGCGGATTCGCTGGGCCTCTCGCAGTTGCATCAGCTTCGCGGACGCGTCGGGCGTAGTCGTGAACGTGGATACGCCTATTTCCTGTACCCGGCCGAAAAGCCTTTGACGGAAACGGCATACGACCGACTGGCAACGATTTCGCAGAACTCGGACCTCGGCGCGGGTATGGCCGTCGCGATGAAGGACCTCGAAATCCGTGGAGCCGGAAACGTTCTGGGCGCAGAGCAGTCCGGCCACGTCGCGGGGGTCGGGTTCGATCTGTACGTCAGGCTGGTCGGTGAGGCGGTCGAAGCCTTCCGGGCTGCAGCCGACGGCAAACCGATCACCATGGACGAGGGCACGAAGGAAGTCCGGATCGACCTACCGGTGGACGCGCACATCCCGCCCGACTACGTCACCAGTGACAGGCTCAGGTTGGAGGGGTACCGCAAGCTTGCTGCGGCAACTGATTCCGACGGCATCGCTGCCGTAGTCGAAGAACTGGTCGATCGCTACGGCCCACTGCCCGAAGAGGTTCGACGGCTGATCTCGGTGGCCAAGCTTCGACTGCTCTGCCGCGAGTATCAACTGGAGGAAGTCGCCGTCACCGGAACTCAGCTCAAGATCTCGCCTATGTCACTGCCCGATTCCAAACAGATCAGGCTCAAGAGGATCTATCCGAGCGCGCAGTACCGGGCAACGACCGGGCTCGTGCAACTCCCGCTGCCTCGCACCGGCGGAGTCGGCTCGGATCGCCTGCGGGACGTCGAACTACTTCAATACATCGCGGACTTCATCCTGGCGATTGACGGGCGCGCCGCCGGTGCCGTCCTGGTCGAGGCGTGAGCACACGGTGAACGAGATATCAGATGGCGACCACCTGCCGACTGTGGTCGTGCTCGACCCGTTTCGCCCCATGTCCGTTCCAATTAATGCCTTGACTGCCCTCGCCGGTCCTGTCGAGATTGCCGAAGATGTGCCATCGCAGGTTCGGGACCGATT
>NZ_CAURKP010000080.1:0-24147 GCF_963525155.1 uncultured Rhodococcus sp. | reverse complement strand
ACTTCCGCGCCCACATCTACGGCCGGATCGCGCACATCGGCGAAACCAGCACTACGCGCCGACGCACGTTATTGCGGTTGGCCGACCGTGTCGATTGGGGTGCCGAGATTCTCGAGTCGGACTAACCCATGAATCTCAGCGGTTCACGACCAATTCCGCGGCTGAGGCGAGGGGGACTATCGGATACAGCGGCGACTCGTCCTCGGGGACCAGGGCGGTCGGCCCGTAAATCCAGTCGGTGTAGGTGTAGTCCTGTGTTCCGCGGGCTCGCAGCAACAGATTTCGCTGCTGCCGTTCCGCTCCGTCAAGGTGCCACAGCTCGCCCCAGACGCGGGCCGTCGTCAGTACCCGGCGGCAATGCTCAGGGCGAACGGCCTCATAGGCCGCGAGAGCTGCGTCCCAGTCGATCACGCCGTCGGCACTCCGCAGACGAGCAACGTGTTCAGCGAGTACCCAGCCGTCTTCGATCGCCATGATCGCGCCCTGTGCCATGTACTGCAACGGCGGGTGTGCCGCATCTCCGAGCAAAGCGATCCGGCCCGAAACCCACGTCATGATCGGGTCGCGGTCGTACATCCGCCACCACTTGTCACGCCACATGAACGGGATACCTTCGCGCACCTCCGAGCAGGACTCAGCGAATGCCGCGTCGAGTTCATCAGGTGTGCCCCAGTCCTCCTCGCCTGCAATTGCTTTCGGTGACTCGAAGACGGCAACCTGGTTGAGCATCTCACCGCCGCGAAGGCCGTAGTGCACAAAGTGATGCCCCGGCCCGACGTAGACCACGACCTCCGACAGATCGACGGGACGGTCGGCCAAATCCGCCACCGGAACCGTGCCACGGTAAGCGACATAAGCGGACGACACAGGTTCGTCGTCGACCAACAGCTTGCGTGCAACCGAGTGCAAACCGTCAGCGGCGATGACCACACCGGCTTCGTGCACCTCACCACTCGAAAGACACACCTGCGCACCGGCCTCGGAATTCTCGTAGGCAACAGCCTTGGCGTCGGTGACAAGTTCGACTCCGGCACGCTCGCACGCACGCAGGAACAGTCTGTGCAAGTCGCTACGGTGGATGACCAGGTACGGAAACCCGTACCGGCGTTCGAGATCGGTCAGGTCCAGCTTCGTCAGCTCCGACGCGTCGACGGCATCACGCATCACCATCGACGTGGGCACGACGCCAAGGCTTTTAGCCTCGTCCAATAGACCGTACTCGTTCAAGATGCGGGTGCAGTTCGGTGCGAGCTGCAGGCCCGCGCCCACCTCACCGAATTCGGCGGACCGCTCGAGCACTCGCACGGTAAGACCCTGTCGCGTCAGGGCAAATGCTGCACTGAGACCGCCGATGCCGCCACCGACGACAATGACGTCAGGTGTGTTCATGATGTGCTCCGTTCACAGCCACGCCGGTAGTACCGGCACGGGAGATCCGTCAGTTGTCGACAGATCGTGAGGGCGGCCGCTCAGATAGGCGACCAGGTCGGCAAGCGGACCGGTGACGCTAACCGGTGCATCCGCGCCGGGAAGGTCCCACACCGCTGATGCGTCGGCAGCTTCGAGCCGAAGCGCCACGCCAGGCACCGCGCTGCGCTTGCCCACGATGTCATTACCAAGCGCCACAAGGAAATCGGCCGGTAGATCGGCGAAGGTGACGCCAGTACCGAGATCAACGGCATGGACGCACACCTCCCGTGCCCGCATCCACGGGATCTCCGTGGCTGGGACGGTCCGACCCTGGGCTGTCACGATCAGCTGTGCCCACTGCTCGTCGGAGAGTGACGCCATTGCAGCGTCGAGCTTCTCGGCCGAGGACCGCGGCCACGCGAGCAGAGTGGCCGCCGGCAACTGGGAACCTTCCTCGATCCCGCGGGCGCGGGCGTCGGAGGAGGCGTACATCGGTGTCTCCTCGCCGGTTTCGGCCCAATGGACGAGGTTACGGAGCGCTTCGGCGTTGGCGGCGACGTGAGCGAGAAGGTGGCGCCGACCCCAGCCCGGAAGGCCAGACGGCGCCGCCACACCGGCGTCGTCGAGTCCGGTGACGCCGCTCAGGAACAGCTGCGTCCCGTGCTCCATCCAGCGCCGGGCGTCAGTCATTCCTTCACCACCTTGTTGGTGCACGCACCGAGACCCGAGATTGCAGTAACAACGCTCTCGCCCCCGAGCAGGTAGACCTTCGGATCGCGGGCATGGCCGACACCAGCGGGGGTTCCGGTTGCGATCATGTCGCCCGGATTGAGGCGCGTGATGGTCGAGATGTACTTCACGAGCGTGATCGGATCGAAAAGCAGTGTGCCGGTGTCATCACGCTGCATTACTTCGCCGTCGACGGTTGTCGTGACCTCGAGAGCCGGGCGGACTCCGCCGACCTCGTCCGGCGTCACGAGGAAGGGTCCGACCGGAGTCGTGGAATCCCAGATCTTGCCCTGGGTCCACTCGATCGTGCGGAACTGCCAGTCGCGCACCGACACATCGTTCATGACGGTGAAACCGGCGATCGCAGCCTCGGCCTGAGCGTCGTCGGCGCGGCGCACCTGCTTGCCGATGACGATGACCAGCTCGACCTCCCAGTCGAAGGCCTCGGTCTCGTCCGGCCGGACGATGTCGTCGTTCGCGCCGATCAGGCTGTCGGCGAACTTCGGGAACAGCGTCGGATACGACGGGAGTTCGCGGCCCATCTCCTTGATGTGATTCGTGTAGTTGTGACCGACACAAATGACCTTCGACGGCTGCGGCACTACCGGTGCGAAGTCTGCACCCTCGAGCGGGTAGGTGCTGGCATCGTCGGCCGATACAGCTTCTGCGCGAAGCTTCCAATCCTCATGGGCAAGAAAGATTCCCAGATCGCTCTCGCCGAGGTCGACCAGACGGTCGCCGTCGAGCTTGACTGCGCGCGTCGTTCCGCCGGTGCGAATTGTCGTGAGCCTCATCGTGAAATCTCCATTCGGTTGAGCTGCAGTGCTTCGAAGACGGGTGCGTCGCCGAAGCGGAAAAGGTCGAGTGCGCCGGAATCCGAGTCCGTCTTTCCCGCTTCCGATTTCGCGGAGAACGGCGTCCAGGACGGAACGACGAACAGGTCGCCGCGCGTCACTGTCCAGGTGCGGTCGCCAACAGTCACCGTGCCGGAACCGTCGAACACCTGGTAGACGCTCGAGCCGGTCTCCTTCACCGGAGCGGTCTCGGCGCCGCGGACGATGCGGTGGAACTCGGTGCGCATCGTCGGCAGGACGTCGCCGCCGGTGTGCGGGTTGGTGTAGCGAACCGCCGCGTGGCCTGGTTCGACTGTGCCGCCGTAACCTTCGGCTTCGATCGCAAGCTGATCGCGCAGTGCACGGTCGGTGAACTCCCACTTGTACGAGAGCAGTGGGCTGCCGGGAGCGACCTGGGTGGCACTGAGCGGGCGCAGGCCGGGGTGACCCCACAAACGTTCGGACCGGGAGCGCTCGGGAGTGATGCGCTCGGCGTCACTGATCTCGTCGCGCCCGAACTCGAAGAACTGTGCTTCCGTCAGGTACTGGAACGGGATGTCCAGGCCGTCGATCCACGCCATCGGCTTGTCGGTGGCGTTGTGGTGGGCGTGCCAGTTCCAGCCCGCCTGCGGCAGGAAATCGCCGCGGTTCATCGAGACGGCGTCACCGCCGACGACCGTCCAGACGCCGGAGCCTTCGACGACAAATCGGAATGCGTGCTGGGTGTGGCGGTGCTCGGGAGCATCCTCGCCCGGCATCAAGTACTGGATCGCCGCCCACAAGGTGGGGGTGGCGAAGGGCCGGCCACCCAGTGACGGGTTCGCCAGCGCAATCGCGCGACGCTCACCACCGCGGCCGACCGGGACGATCTCGCCGGCTTGCTCGGCAAGGCGAACCAGGTTCTCCCACTTCCACAGGTGCGGGACAGCGCGCGAGCGCGGATGAGCCGGCATGAGATCGCCGATCTCAGTCCACAACGGCACCAACAGTTCTGACTCGAAGCCGCGGTACAGCTCCTCGAGCGCTGGGGTCACATCCGGCTGGCCTGGCGCGTCGACGGCGTGGAGCCGGACGGGGGAGTCGGTCGAAGTCATGACATAAGAGTGACTGGATTATTCAAGACAGAACACTAGATTCTGCTATACAGAATCATGGAGAAGCCACAGAAAACCCCGCCGGCGTATGCGATCGCCAGCGTCGACCATGCACTGAGATTGGCGACAATCCTGCAATTGGAGGGAAACCTAACCGTCGCGGAAGCGGCAGAGCGACTCGGGGTCGCCAGATCGACAGCACACCGGCTACTGCAAATGCTGGTCTACCGGGACTTCGCAGTGCAGCACCCCGGCCGTCAGTACGGCGCCGGGCCCGTCCTGGAACTGGCCGAACACTCGCGCTCCGCGACCTCGTTGCTGCGATCGGCCGCGCTGCCACACATGGAACTCCTGGTCCAGGCGGTCGGAGAGTCTGCCAATCTGACCATTCGCACCGGCGTCGAGGCCCGGTTCATCGTCTCGGTGGAGTCCGCTCAGGTACTGCGCGTCGGATCACGCGAGGGCATGGTCTTTCCGGCACACCGCCTTTCCGGCGGGTTGCTACTGCTCGCCGAACTCTCCGCCGACGAACTGGGCCAGGCCTACGAGAGCAGGTCAGACGCGGATGCGACCGACCAGCCGGATCTGCCGAAATTGCGTGCCGAACTGGCGCGGATTCACAAGCACGGGTTTGCGGTCAACCAGGGCCGCTCCGAGCGCGGCGTCGTCGCCGTCGGAGTACCGGTGCGCGATGCCAACGGCAAAGCCCTTGCCGGACTGTCGGTTTCAATCCCGTCCGTGCGCTACGACCGGCAGCAGTTGCCGTCCCTGGTGGCAACTCTGCGCATGGCTGCCGATCGCATCGAGGCTGACCTGGCACGCAGAACATTAATTTGACGCATGTTCCGCCATGCAAAATATGAGTTGGATTTATGTGACTGCAGTCACTTCACTGGGTGTATGCCCAATTCTCCCGCCACTTCCACCGTCGACTTGTTCGCCGACGACGTCCTGACCGATCCCTATCCGATTTACGCCGAACTCCGCGAACTCGGCGCAGCGGTGCACCTGACCACCAATGACGTCTACGCCCTGACGCGCTACGACGCGATCCGCGACGCGTTGGCTGATCCCGGCACGTTCTCGTCCCGCAGCGTCGGATTCAACCCGATGGTCAACGAGGCATTACAAGGCACGTCGCTGGCGTCGGATCCACCTGTTCACACCGAACTACGGGCGACACTGACGGAGAACCTCTCCCCACGTGCGTTGCGCGGGCTCGCGGGCCAGATCCAGACCAAGGCCGACGCCCTGGTCGCGGACCTGGTTACCCAGGGATCGTTCGACGCCATCGATGCGCTGGCACGCGCATTCCCCCTCGAGATCGTCGCCGATCTGATCGGCTTCACCGGCTCGGTGCGCAACGACATGCTGCGCTGGGGACAAGCCGCGATGGAGGTTATCGGCCCGATGAACCAACGGACTGCCGAGAACTTCCCCATTGCCGGAGAGCTCTACGGCTGGTGCGCGCAAGTCCGCGCCGAGGATCTGGCACCAGAGTCGGTGGGCCGCGGCATATTCGATGCCGAGGCCCGGGGAGCGATCCCACCCGATACTGCCGGCAAGATCATCCACCAGTATCTGGGCGCGGGAGTCGATACGACGATCGCCGCGATCGGCAACATCGTCGCGCTGTTCTCAGCCTTTCCGGACCAATTCGATCTAGTCCACCAGAATCCCGAGCTGGCACCGGCAGCATTCAACGAGACGCTCCGATTCTGGGCGCCGGTGCATGCGTGGGGGCGCTTTGTCACCAAGGATGTCGAGATCGACGGAACGCTCGTCCCGGCTGGATCCCAGGTTGCGATTCTCTTCGGTGCGGGCAATCGCGACTCACGGCATTACGAGAATCCCGACACCTTTTCGGTCGAACGGAATCCGGTGGACCATCTCTCCTTCGGTTACGGCTCGCACGGCTGCGCCGGGCAAGGGCTGGCTCGTCTGGAAGGCCAGGCTGTCATCAGGGCACTGGCCAAGCACGCTCGACGGATTGTGGCTGCCGATCCGATTCTGTTGCCCAGCAACATTACTCGCTCTATCAATCAACTCGACGTCCTGAAAGTGATCCCCGCATGAGAATTGTGCTCGATCGGCCCCGTTGCGAAGGCCATGGCCTATGCGAAAGTGTTGCCCCCAAGTTGATGCACCTCGACGACGAGGGTGAACTGGTCCTCGACCTCGAAGAGTTCGCCGAGGGAAGCCGCGAGCTCGCCGACGCCGGCGCAGCTGTCCGGGTCTGCCCCGTCGCCGCACTCAAACTGGCATGAACGGCACTGACGCTCGTCGACGAATTCTGGTCGTCGGCAATGGAATTGCAGGCCAGACTGCCTGCGACAGTCTTCGAACCGCCGGATTCGACGGCAGCCTGACCATCGTGGGGGACGAACCCTGGACGGCATATTCACGGCCGGCGCTCTCCAAGGCACTCTTGGTCGACGGCAGCTCCCCCGAACTGGCTTCGCCGATGCACCAGGCCACCGAGATGCTCGGGGTGGCGGCAGTCGGCCTCGACGTCGAATCACGCCGGGTGCACCTCGACGACGGTACGGACTTGCCGTACGACGGACTGGTCATCGCGTCCGGTTCACGGGCTCGCCGACTGGGAGGTGTGGATAGCGCGGAGCTGACGCTGCGCACGCTCGACGATGCCTGGGTTCTGCGCGAACGACTGGCCGCCCAGCCGTCCGTCGTAGTCGTCGGGGCCGGGCCGCTGGGAATGGAGATCGCATCAGCGGCCATGGCTGTGGGGTGTCAGGTCACAGTGGTGGCCGACGGCAGGCCGATGCTCTCGCACCTGGGTCCACACCTGTCCGAAGCGTTCACCGCGACCGCGGTGGCACAGGGACTGACCATCGTCGACGGGTCGGCCGCTCGGATCGACGGTCCTCGCGGAGTGATCCTGCGAGACGGATCTCGGATCGAGGCCGAACTGATCGTCACTGCGATCGGCGACATACCCAACACGGAGTGGTTGGCTACCAGCGGACTCGCAGACGGCCCTCTCGAAGCAGATTCACGAGGACGGATTCGGCCGAACATCGTGGCAGCCGGGGACGTCGCGGCCATCCCCACGCGTCAAGGAATACGACGGATTCCGTTGTGGAGCAGCGCAATAGAACAGGCAAAAGTTGCCGCCGTCGCACTCTTGACCGGCGATGAAGCGCCGGAGCTCGACCTCGATCCGTACTTCTGGACCGAGCAGTTCGGGTTGAACCTCAAGGCCACCGGTCACTTGCCGGTGGCGGGAGAACCCGAGTTCCTCGTCGGCGAGCGGCCAGACGGACCGTCGGTGATGCGCTGGACTCACGACGACGGCCGCGGCGTCGCCGTCGCGGTCAACCACCGCATTGCAATCCCGAGACTGCGACGCATGGCCTCGACCGCCGGATGACGCAGGCCGCGTAACTTCGTGTGGATGAACCAACCCCGGAACCACGATGGCGATCTCGGCCTGGAGCGCCTCGGCGGGGTCAACCTCAACCTGCTGGTACCGCTGCTTGCGCTGCTCGAAGAGGGTTCGGTCACGCGAGCCGCCGCCAGGGTAGGCATGACCCAACCCGCGATGAGTCACGCCCTGGGCAGGATGCGCCGGATGATTGGGGACGATCTGGTTGTGCGGCAGGGGAGCGGACTGGTGCTCACTCCGCGCGCGCTGGAGCTGATCGATCCACTGCGTGAAGTGCTACGCCAGACTGCGCGAGTGGTGAACTTCCCAGGCTTCGACCCCGCTCACGACAGCCGCACCATCACAGTTGCGATGACTACCAGCACCGCCTTCGTGGTCGGGGCGGAGTTGGCAAGACTGGTTGCCGACCGAGCCCCGAATGCGACGCTGCGCATCCGCAATTTTGTCGCGCCGCAGGCCGCCGACTTCACCGACAACGGCGTGGACGTCGTACTTCTGTCAGAGGCATTCCATTCGCCGTATCCGCGCGAACGCCTGTACGAGAACCGATGGGTGGTGATCGCCCACCGCGACAGCGACCCCGAGGCATCTGCACTACAGCTGCTGACGTCGTTGCCTCATGTCACCTACGACTCCCGTCACCGCGTGCCGCCGTACGCCTCGCTGGACGCGCACGGAGTGGACTACCGCATCGGGACGTTGATTTCCGATCACCTGCTCATCCCGCACCTGGTGGCAACGGCCGGTGGAGTTGCCTTGCACACCTATCGAGTCGCGGTCGCGATGGCCGCGCGGGTTGACCTGCGGATCGAGGAGTTCCCGCTACCGGTCGCACCGTTGGTCGTCGACATGGTGTGGAACCCACGCCTGGCCGATGCCGAGTTCAAATCCTGGTTACGGGGGATTCTCGTCGAAGTAGCCGCGCCCAGTTAGCACCCTCTTCCTCGAGCTCACACCCCTTTCAGCGCGCTGGAAGGGGTGTGAACTTTGCCGAAAACGTGCTCTGTCCACCAATATCCGCGATACAGAATTTGCTTGACAGACCGTAAACCGATGTGACACCTTGCTCACTCAGTGCGTGACACGTATCACAAGCGTGCTCGGACTGCCGATCCGGCGGTTCGGAATCCTCGAGCAAGGAGCTCACAGAAATGAGTAACCCGACTGCGCGGCCATCGCGCTACGTAGCGACTCTCGTGGCCGCATGCCTGGCCGTCATGGTGGCCCAGGTGGCGTACTCGCTGCCCGGCGCCCTGAACGGAACCTTCCAGCAGGACTTCAACATCTCCGGCGCAGAACTCACGTGGATCAGCGCCGCTTTTGCCACGACGATGGTGGTTTTCGAACTGACCTTCGGCGTGCTCGGTGACATGTTCGGCCGCAAACGACTGCTACTCGGTGGCGCGCTGCTGATCGTCGTCGGCGCAGCCCTGTGTGCAAGTGCGCAGGAAGTCCACCTGATGTGGATCGGCCAGGCCATCGCGGGTATCGGCGCCGGCGCGCTCTACCCGATCTCGCTGGCGATGATCGCCGCTGCAGCACCCGACGCCCAGGCCCGCGCCAGGGCGATCGCACTGTGGGCGGGCTTCCTGTCCCTCGGTGCCGCACTCTCGCCGATGATGGCCGCCGTACTCACCGAATTCGGCAGCTGGCGTTGGGCTTTCGGTGCAGTGATCGCCGCCGCACTGATCTCGTTTGTCGTTTCACTGGGCGCGCAGGACTCGTCGTCGCCGGAAGGCCGCAAGCTCGACCTCCCCGGTCAGGCAACGTTGGCGGTCGGCCTGATCGCCCTGCTCTGGGCGCTGACGCAGGGATCCGAGATCGGTTGGGGCAACACCACGATCGTCGTCGGCTTTGTCATCGGCGTCGTATCCCTGGCCGCGTTTGTCGTCATCGAATTGCGCACCGAAGTGCCACTGCTGCACCTGAACCTGTTTGCCAATCGGGTCTACGCGATCTCGGGTATCACCGCCGTCGTCGGCATGTTCGCGTTCCTGGGACTCTGCTTCTCGATGAGCATCTGGCTCGGTGCGGTTCAGCATGTCTCACCGCTCAAAATCGGCGTGTTGTTCCTGGTCATCCAGGGTCCCGCGTTCCTGCTGGTGCCGCTCGTATCCCGCCTGATCCACAGCGTTTCACCGCGATGGGTGCTGACGTCGGGCTTTGCACTGATCGCGATCGCCGGCTTCATCTGCTCGCAGTTCGACGTCCAGACCTCGACGTGGACGGACTTCATCGTGCCGATGCTGCTGCTCGGCGTCGGGTTCGCCTTCACGGTCGCGTCGATCACCGCGGTGGCCATCAACACCGTGCCGTTGCGCTTGGCCGGCATGGCAAGTGCCACGACAAACCTGTTGCGTGACTTCGGCTTTGCACTCGGACCCGTTCTCGTCGCTGCTATTGCGAACAGTGTCGCCAACAACGAAGTCAGGGACGGCCTCGGCGCAGCTGTCGGTGAATCCGATCTCGGTCAGGCTCATGCCGGCGCCGTCATGGGGATCGGCGAGCAGGGCGGCGCGATGGCGCTCAACTCGATGCCGGTCATTCCGGTGCCGACCGATCCGAGCCTGGCACCCGGACCCGACAATCCAATGCTCGCAATGCCTTCCGTGATCAGCGATCTGGCGTTCTCGTCGCTCGGTAGCGGCTACAGCCTGGCGTTCCTGGTGTGCGCGCTGTGCGCCGCCGCGTCCGGTGTCCTGACCCTGTTCGGACTCTTCGGAAGCCGCCCGGAGTCCGAAGCCGCAGTCGATATGGGCACCGACGTACTGCATGAGATCGCCAATGTGGCCGACGACGTCAACGTCCGATAAGGCCGGTGAACCTCAGTTGTCCGCTGCGAGCAAGTAGCACCAGGATTCGGTGATTTCGTCGAGGCAGATCTCGCGCGGGGTCCGCCAGCCGATGGAGAAGTAGCGCCGCGAGAGGTGCTCGAGCTGCCCGAAAGCCAGCACGCAGCGGATCCGGCGCCGGTCGGCCGGCAGACGCTTCGCCGTGTCCAGCCCCGCGGTCATGTCCTCGACGGCGGACTCGAACCACTGCTCGGTCTTGGCCTCGACGTCCGGCTCGTATGACGCCTCGTAGGACGCGGTGAGGTAGGGCTTGATCTCGTCCCATTGGGAGAACTTGCGGTCGAGCCATGCGTGGATTTCGCCTCGCGAGCCGGAGGCAACCACCGCGGTCAGTGTGGGGTTGTCAGCCGCGGTAAGGATCGCGTCGACCTTGGTCAGCAGCGCACTCATCACGTCCGCCTTGGACGAGAAGTGCAGGTAGAAGGTAGTCCGGGTCGAACCTGCAGCCGACGCGATGTCGTCGATCGTGGTCGCGGAGTAGCCCTTCTCGCCGAACAATTCCAGTGCCTTGGCAAGGAAAAGCTCGTAGGTCATCTGTTTTTGAGCGGCGCGAAGCGACATGGCCACAGATTCTAGCCGCAGCAAAGCCACAAATCAGTCCGGCAAGTCAGATGTCTGTTAACCAACTCACTTGACGCTTTGTAATGTTAATGGCTACTGTGATCGCTACCACGTCATGCAGGCATGACGATGACGAAAGGAAATGCCGATGAAGGTCGACCAGATCGCTGAAGGCAACACCGTCAACACCGTTCTCGGCCCCGTTCCCGCCAACCAGTTGGGTGTTGTCGCGGTCCACGAAGCACTGCTGTCAGTGCTTCCGGGTGCGGAATACGCATTCGACATCCCGATGGACCGCGCCGACATCTTCGAGACCCTGACGGACAAACTGAAGGATTTCCGAGAACACGGCGGAGCGACGATCGTCGACGCCACCGGCATGTTCCACGGTCGCGACGTCAAGCTGTACGAGGCTCTCTCACGCACCACCGGCGTGCACATCGTCACGTCTACGGGCCTCGGTCCGGAGGAGATGCTCGGCGGTTATTTCCTTACGCCGCAGACCAATCCGCCGACTCCCTGGCCGGCAGAGAAGTTCGCCGAACTATTCACTCAGGAAATCACCGATGGCATGGTGATTCCGCGCGTAGAGCGTCGCGGTATCCCCGGACTGGTGGCTACCGCCGCCAATCACGAGGGAATGACCGCCACCGAGGAAAGCCTGTTCCGCGGAGCGGCCCGCGCCGCGCTCGCCACCGGCACCCCTGTCTCCATCCGCTACGGCAACGATGCGGTGGCCGACCTCGAGATCCTCGCGGAAGAGAAGCTGCCGGCAGAGCGCGTCGTCGTCGGCGGACTCGACCGGAAAGACGCCGTCGCCGCCGGCGCCCCGGCCGAAATCGCCCGCCGCGGCGCCTATGTCGCGCTGGACCACGTAGGCACAGCAAATGACGTCCACATCACCGACGCCGAGCGTGCCGCTTTGATTGCCGAGCTGATCAAAGCCGGCTACGGAAACCGGATTCTGCTCTCCAGCAACGCAACCGGCGTCGCCAAGGGTCATCCCGGGAACGATCTGCCGTTCAGCTACATCCTGTCGACGTTTGTCCCCGCCCTCACAGCGCAGGGACTGAGCGAGCTGGATGTGCAGCGCATCCTCGTCGACAACCCGCGCGACTTGCTCAGCGCGTCAGGGGCTACGCCGACGCGAGCCGTGGGCTGACCCACCGCGACAACGGATAACCATCCAATTTTCGAATCTTCTTAGAGGTGAGTGTTGTGTCGAGAGTGAACACCGTTCTGGGGTCGATCCCCGCCGAGGAACTCGGGATCGTGGCCATCCACGAGCACATCGGGTACGGCATGCCGGGCTCCGAGCTGGACACGAAGTGGTGGAAGACCCCCGAGGAGCGGTACTCCGAGACCGTCCCCAAGCTTCGGAAATTTCACGAGTACGGCGGCGGAACCTTCGTCGACGTCACCGGAATCTGCAACGGCCGTGACGTCGACTACTACAAGTCGCTGTCCGCCAAGACCGGCGTCCACATCATCGCGTGCACCGGCTTTGTCGGCGGCGACACCGCACTTCCGTTCTTCGAACGAGCAAACGTCGAGTACCTCACGAGTCAGTTCGTTCATGAGATCACCGTCGGCATCGGCAATACCGGCAGCAAGGCCGGTGTCATCAAGGTCGGCGTGAGCCGGGGTGGCCGGATGACGGATCTGGACAAGCGCATCTACCGCGCGGCCGCTCGCGCTGCGCTGAGCACCGGCGTGCCGATCCTGACGCACCTGGCTATCGACGCCGAGAACGCAATCAAAATCTTCAACGACGAGGGCTTGCCGCTGGATCGGGTGCTGTTCGGGCACGTCGACGACGGTGTGAACGCCGACAAGACGCGTGACACCTGGATTGCCGAACAGGGTGGACGCGTCGGCTTCGACACGTTCGGCTACGAGACCGAACTCCCGGACCCGCCGTTTTGGGCACGCCCCCGCAAGGAGCGCCTTGACCACTTCCTGCGCTTCCTCGGCAAAGGCCACTTGGATCAGGCACTCGCGGGCGTCGACGCCAACTGCAGCCCGCTCGGATGGCCGGGCGTCAAGGGCCACACCCTGAACTACCTCTTCGAAGACCTCATTCCCGACCTGCGCGAAGCCGGGTTGGACGAAGCCACCATCACCAAGTTGTTCGTCGAGAATCCGGCCGACTTCTTGACCATCCAGAACTAGCAAGGACTAAGAACAATGCAGTCTTCAGAGCTCGAGAACCTGAAAATCGCCATCGTCGGCGCGGGATACGCCGGCGCTGCCGCAGCCAAGGCCCTGAGCCTGCTCGGCGCCGATGTCACCGTGTACGAGCAAGCTAGCCAGATCCGGGAGGTCGGCGCCGGCATCGGTCTGCGTCCGTCCACTATGGATCGCTTCCGCCAGTGGGGCATCTTCGACGCCGTCGCGCAGGTCAGCTCGCCGAGTGACTACTTCGAAATCCTCACCGGCACAAATGATCCGATCATGAAAGAGGAGTGGCCCGCTGTCCCCGGCGACACCGAGGGCACCAAGACTCACCTGATCCACCGCGGCGACTTCATCGACGCTCTGCTCGGCGTACTCCCCGAAGGCATGGTGCATCTCGGCCACAAACTCGAGACTCTCGAGGACAAGGGCGATCGCTCCGTGCTCACCTTCACCAACGGCACGACCGTCGAAGCCGATCTGGTCATCGGCGCCGACGGCATCAAGTCAGTTGTGCGGCAACAGCTTTTCAGCGACAAGGGCCCCGTGTTCTCCGGCGAGCACGCGTACCGCACGGTCATCTCGGTTGACGACGCCTACGGCATGGCGACGGACGACAACCTCCGCATGTACATCGGACGGGGCACGAAGGTCTACCTGCTGCCGCTGCGCCACCGCGGCCAGGTCTCCTTCGACATCACCGCGCTGTGCCCGGACAGCACGTGGGCGCCGACGATCACCAAGGAAGACATCCTGGCGACACTCGAAGGTTTCGACGAGCGGATCGTGAACATCGCTCGCGACCTCGACATGGACACGGTGAGCATTCGCGCGGTCTACGACATCGACCCGGTTGATGTGTGGCACACCGACTCTGTTGCCCTCGTGGGCGACGCCGCCCACTCGATGCTGCATCACCAGGGCCAGGGCGCGAACTCGGCGATCCTGGACGCCGGCGGTCTCGCCGACGCTCTGAAGGAAGCCGATTCCGTCAAGGAAGCACTGGCGTTGTACCAGGCAAACCGCAAGCCGGTGACGGACGAGCTGCAGCGCATCTCGCGTCAGGGCTGGACCGAAGACGAAGTCAACGACGTGTTCCCCGGCCAGAAGACGGCAGCTCAGCCGGCTGCGACCAAGTAAGGAAGCCACGACATGCCCTTGCATCCCCAGATCGCTGAGCTCATCGCCACCCTGCCGGCCCCGCCCGAGGGACCGCTCGACCCTGCGCTCATGCGCGCCGGCGACGAGACGCACGTAGCTCCGCTGGAACAGCGCCTGCCACTGCACGCTGTCGAGGACACGGCCGCGGGCGACGTGCCCGTCCGGATCTACACACCGGTTGACGCCGACGCGTACGGACTGTTGGTGTACTTCCATGGCGGCGCGTTCTTCCTCGGCAGCCTGAACACGCATGACCACGTTGCGCGCAACCTCGCGAAGGAGACCGGCCTCGAGGTCATCTCCGTCGACTACCGTCTCGCTCCCGAGGCGGCCTTCCCGGCCGGTCTCGAGGATTGCCACGCGGTAGTGCGCTGGGCAGCGGAGAACGGCGAGGCTCTGAAGTGGGACGGGAAGACTCTCGCGCTGGCCGGCGACAGTTCGGGTGGCACTTTTGTTGCCGCCGTCGCTGCACTGGCACACGACGAGGGATTCGACCGCATCACGCACCAGGTACTTCTCTACCCCTCGCTGGACCTGGACTTCGACGTCGATCGCTACGAATCTCTGCGGGAGAACGCCGAAGGGTACGGCGTGGAGACGGCAGGACTGAAGGGCTTCAACAGTTTCTATTTCCAGAGCGGTGCTGACGCGGCGAACCCGCTTGTCTCACCGATCAAGCGTGAGGATCTTTCCGGGCTACCCCCGGCACTGATCGTCACGGCCGAGTACGACCCGATGCGTGACGAGGGCGAGTTGTACGGCCAGCGCCTGAAGGAAGCCGGCGTCGAGGTGACGGTGAGCCGTTATGCCGGCGCCAACCACGGGTTCGCGCAGAACTTCTCCTGGATCCCGGAGTACCACAAGGTGTTCGGGGAGACTGCCGCCTTCCTCCGTTCCACCGGTGAGTGACATGACAGACGACGTGAAGATTCATCCGCTCGTCTCGCCGTGGGGCCGATTCGGCCTCTACAGCTTCCTGATCGACGCCCCCGAACTCGCAATCGTCGACACCGGGATCGCGTCGTCGCCGGCGCAGGGTATGGCCCCGGCGCTCGAGGCAATCGGGCGCCGGATCGAAGATGTTCGCTGGATCCTGTTGACCCACGGCCACATTGACCACATCGGTGGCGCCCACGCCCTGTGGGAACTCACAGGCAGGCGTGCTCAGGTTGTGATCCACGAGGCCGACGCACACCTGTTGCGCTCCCGGCAGGCGCACGTCGACGAATACCTGACGGGGCGTGGGCAATACCTCGACGACCCGCAGGGTGTGGAGAAGCAGATGGCGTCGGCGAAAGCAGTCATCTCCGGCGAGATGGAGCCGTCCATACTGGTTCGAGGCGGCGAAACCCTCTCCCTCGGCGGCGGTGTCACCGTATCGGTGCATTCCATCCCCGGCCACACGGCCGGATCTGTCGCCTACGTGGTTGACGGCCAGAACGACGTGTTCGTCGGCGACGCCGTGCAGGTCCACGGAGCGGCCAACGGCTTCCCCGGCTACGAAGATCCTCTCGCGTACCGGTCGAGTCTTCGGTACCTGCGTGACGAGATCCGCCCGAACCACCTGTATCTGGGGCATCCGTACCGCCGGGCCGACGGTGTCGCCTACGACGTCGAACTCGACCGCGAACAGGCATCCGAGGCATTGCGCGAGAGTGTCGACATCGAGGTCGGCGTCCGCGGTGCAGCGCATCAGTGCCTGTGCGGCGGTCCGCCGGAGACGGACTCGGCGTACTCACCGTTTGCACCTGTCGCCGAGGAACTCGGCTACGAGGGCGACCCCACTCTCGAACCGTCCCCGTTCTTCACAACGATGCACGGCTACCGCACTCAGTACGACGAAGAAGAATAGGAGTCGTTGACCCATGGCCGAATTCGAAACATTCAACGCAGGTGGACAGGCAATCCACATCCGCAAAGATCTCCGGATCCCGATGCGCGACGGGATCGAGTTGGCGGCAGACGCCTACGAGGGCGTCGACGGAAAGCCGCGGCCGGCGCTCGTTGCACTGAGTCCATACGGCAAGGAACTGCAGGCGCTTGCCCTGACGACGCCGCCGCAACGACGCCCCAGCCCGATGTGGGACGGCTGCATCGAAGCCGGCGACATCGCGCGCATCGTCAGCGAGGACTACGTTCACGTCATCGGTGACCTGCGCGGCTCCGGTGCGTCCGAAGGCGAGCACATCGGCAACTACAACGCCGGTGGCGTCTCGCTCGGACTGGATGCCTACGACTTCATCGAATGGGTTGCGGCACAGCCGTGGTGTGACGGAAACGTCGGCATGGTCGGCATCTCGTACTTCGGCTCCATGCAGGTGTTGGCCGCCGCTGAGCGTCCGCCGCACCTGAAGGCGATCTACGTGAGCGGCGGCCACTACGACTTCTACGAGACCACCTACCACGGTGGCATCATGTGGTTCATGCCGCGCGCCGCCCGTGAAGGTCGCGGCGGCGACTCCGGCTGGGCGTTCACCGACAACGTCAAGTCCCGCATGCTCGAGACGTATAGCCCCGAAGAGGTCGAGAAACGCGTCGCCGAGCGCCTGCAGGATCCCGACGTCGCCGCCTGGCCGAATCTGGTTCACGTGCTGAACTATCCGAAGAACCACGAAGCCTGGTTCGACATCGTGATGAACGAGTTGGACGGCGACTGGTACGAGGAGCGCAACCCGATCACGCTGGCTCCCAACATCGATATCCCGGTTTACCTGCAGATCGACCAGGGCCGCGGCTGGACGATGGACGGCACGATCGAGCTCTTCGACGCGTTGAAGGGCCCGAAGAAGCTCGATATCGGCCCCTACCCGCCGATGCAGTCGCGCCCCTTCATCGAAGAGCACGACAAGATGTTCCGCTGGTACGACTACTGGATCAAGGGCATCGACAACGGTGTCATGGCCGAGCCGGCCGTGAGCGTCTTCGTCGAAGGCTCACGCGAACTGGCCACCGGAAACCATTGGCCACCAAAGGATATCGAGTACAAGTCGCTGTACCTGCGCCCACGTCACAAACTCGCTACCGAACCGGAGCCGATGGGCGCCGAGTACGCCGCCCCTGACGGCTTCTACCAGGCCCCACTCACCGTCACCGACAAGGTCGAGATCCTGGCCTGGAGCACACCGGTTTTCGAGGAGTCCACGGAGATGATCGGCACCGGAGCCGCGCACATCTTCGCGGAGATCGACCAGAGCGATTCGAATTTCATTCTGCGCCTGTGGGATTACGCCCCGAACGGTAAGCGCCAGCTGATCACTTCCGGCTATCTGAAGGCCTCGCACCGCGAGTTGGACGAGCGAACCACCGAGGGCAACCCGCACCACCCACACACCCGTGCGGTGCCGGTGGAGCCGGGCAAGATCGAGGAGTACGTGCTGCGCCTCTACCCGTTCGCGAATACCTTCAAGCCGGGCCACAAGCTGACCGTGGAGTTGTCCAACGCAGAGCCGTTGGCAGACGAGCACAACGCACTGCTCCCGCCGGACGCGTTCCACCTTCCCGTGGGTCGTCCCGTCACTCACAAGATCTACCGCGACGCGGCACATCGCTCACGGCTCGTGCTTCCATTCACGACGGTCACTTCCCAGGTGAACAACAAGTGAGATCCTGATGCCATGTCCGCAGCAGGCCTCGGCGCCTTGGGGCGTCGAGGCGGGAAGGTGCTGTTCCTTTTCGCCGGCAGTTATCCGGCGGCATGCCGTCCTCCTCCTCTAGTCGGGTCTCGAGATCAACTGACCACCAAGGCAGACCCACTGTTCATCGAGTGCCGTACCAGGGTCCTGTCCGCGATCCAGCAGTCGAAGGTGACGGCGCCCGTGTCGTAAGCGCCTCGCCTAGGCTGGCTCCGTGATCCTTCTCCTCATCGGCCTCGCGCTGCTCGGATTCTGCGGCTACCGGTTCAGGCAGGATCGACGGAGGCTGAGCAACGGCGTCTACCTACTTCTCGGACTGATCTTCACCGGTCTGTGGATGTTGCAGTCGGGTGCGCCAGGCACCGAGGTCCCGTCGTTCGTCATCGCGACGATCGCTCTGCTCTCGCCGTTGCTGGTGCTCCTGCTTGCAGGATTCCTGATCGTCAACGGAGTCACGATGCTGCGGCGCGAGGGATTCAACGTCGCGAATCTGCTCTCACTCGTCGCCGGACTCGGCCTGCTCGTTCCCTACGTGTTGCTCGCATCAGCGCTGCTGACGCAGAGATATTGGCTCGCAGTCGTTCTCGGATCGTTCAGCCTGGTCGCGTCGTACCTGGGGTTTCTGTTCACGAGCTTTCTGCTCTACTCCTACGTCTACGGACGCCAGAAGTACCAGCCCGGGATGGACGCGATAGTGGTTCACGGCGCCGGGCTTTCGGGCGCCGACGTGACGCCCCTGCTTGCCAGCCGTCTGGACAAGGCGGCCGACGTCTTTCGCGCCGAGGTCCGCGAAGGACGTTCACCACTGTTGGTCGTGAGCGGTGGGAAGGGTTCGGACGAGGTGGTCAGCGAGGCGGAGGCAATGTGCGTCTACCTCGTCGATCACGGGATACCGCGCGAGAGCGTGATTCTCGAGGACCGCTCGACCACCACGCTCGAGAACCTCGAGTACACCAGGGACCTTCTCCGTGCCAACACCACGAAGCCTCGAATGGTGCTGGTCACCAGCAACTTCCACATCCTCCGAACTGCGACGTTTGCCCGAAGCCTCGATCTGGATGCGGAAGTCATCGGTTCCCACACCGCCCGGTACTACCTGCCGAGCGCCATTCTGCGCGAGTTCGCCGCCGTCACGGTGGAGCACAAGTGGCTCAACGGAACGGTCTGCCTGATCCTGGCCGCCCTGCCCCCACTGGTGGTCTGGGCGGCAGGAGGCATTTCGTAGCCGGATTCAGCGAATCAGGCTCTCGACGGCCATCGGTCGGCGACCCAGAAGCAGTTCGACGGCCGCGCTGCCGGCAAGAAAATCGTGGTGGTTGTAGAACTCGAACATCGCCGCCAGACGCGAGCTGGCGTTGACGTCAAGGCTGCTGCCGATCTGTTCGCGCCATTGATCCACGCTGATCTGATCTATCGCGACGGTCCGTGACGTCTGCTTTTCCACCATCTGTGCCACCTCCATGACGCTCAGAGCTTGCGGGCCGCCCACCTCGTACGTCGCTCCGTGATGTTCACCCGAGCCCTCGCTCAGTACGACCGCGGCAACAGCCGCCACGTCCGCCAAACTCACGAACGAGAACTTCGTTTCCGCGCTGTACGGCAGGACGATGGTGTCAGACCGACCAGTGAGTACCGCCTCGAAATTCTGCGCGTACGCACACGGTTGCAGCACAGTCCATTTCAAGGGTGAACGATGCAGTTCGTCCTCACACCTGGCTTTGTCCAGGTGATGCGGCATGGACGGGCTGAACGGCCACGCGACGGAGTGATAGACAAAGTGCTCCACTCCCGCCGAAGCCGCTGCCGTCAGCGCATTGCGAAGCAGTGCGGGCTCGTCGGGATGGACGTTCGGGGCAATGAAGTACACGCCTCGGCACCCGGCGAGCGCCTTGCGCAGTCCGCTTCCGCTTTCCAGTTCTACCTCGAAGTCCCCGTCGACACGCGCCTTTCGCACCAGTCGCCGAACTGTCACGCTCGGCGGCAGTGCAGCGACGACTGCCTCACCGGTCTTACCCGCGGCGCCGATCACCGCGATGTCGGCGCCGCGAGCAATTCCGTTCTCCATGAGAGTTTTCCGTCCTAGACGTAGTCGTAGACCGCTGAGGTGGCGCCACCGGAAAGCTGCGCGTAGCCCGGACCCCGATCGAAGAAGGGTTCGTTCTCACCGCGTTCCGAGCGCAACTGATCCCGTAGCTCCGTGGTAGCAGCCTCGTCGACGGTCGGCTCGTCACCCTCGATCACGACGACAACGCCGTAGTCGTCGCGTGCACCCTCGACGGAAACCTTGCGCCACTGAATGTCTCGCAAGACCTCTTCGGTCGGGCGCTCCAGTGGATCTCCCCAACCGCCACCACCGGTGGTGCGAATCCGTACGACCTCGCCGGCCTTGATCGGCTCGGCATCGGTCAGCGCGTCGAACTCACGCTCGTTCGGTCCACCCGGATCCAGGACGACGGAGAACGGCCGACCGGCCTTGCCACCCTTGACTCCCCAGCAGGCGAGAATCGAACGGTCCGCGATGGACATGAAGTGAGCATCCTTGAGCATGCGGATGTGCTTCTCGTATCCCAGGCCGCCGCGGTAACGTCCGGCTCCGCCCGAATCCATGGCCAGACCGAGCTTTTCGACGATGAAGGGGAAACGGCTCTCGGTGAATTCGGTCGGCAGGTTCCGTGAATCGGGAACGACGTGAATCGTGTCCTCGCCGTCGGCGTAGTAGCGTCCGCCGGAACCGCCGCCGAGCACCTCACGCATGAGGTACGAGTGACCCTCGAAGTCCTCACCGTAAACGCCGGTGTACCTGATGGTCTCCTGATCGGCGGGCATGTTGCCGTCCACAGCCTTGGCGACGACGCCGGCCAGCACTCCGAGCAGACGGAGGATGACGAACGTGCGCGCGTTGGTGGGGGCAGGGAAGATCGGGGTGATCAGTGTTCCCTTTTCGGGGAACTTCATCTCGATCAGCGGTACGACGCCCTCGTTGACATCCAGTTCGGCCATGCGCTCCGGGGTGTCCGCGAGGTTACGCAGAATCGGGGCCAACCACTTGATGAGGAAGTTTCCGTCCGCGTAGTCACCGCAGTGGTTGATCGGGCCCTTTGCCTGCGGTCCGGTTCCGTTGAAGTCCAGGATGAGTCGCTCGCCGCCCTCGTCCTCCGGCCGCGTCTTCGTGAGCGTGATGCGCTGGATGTGGAGCATCGGCTCGTCGACGCCGTCGTGCTCGGCGTAGTCCTCCCACGTGTACTCACCGACCGGGATCTTGCTGAGGATCTCGCGACGGTACGTCTCGGTGGTCGCGTCCATCATCGCGTCGAAGCACGACTCGACGGTGTCGACGCCGTAGCGCTCGAACAATTCGGTGAGTCGACGCGCACCCATCAGGCACGCCGAGCACTCGGCGTCGAGGTCAGCTGCGAGAGCGTCGGGCATGCGGGAGTTACGCGTCATGATGCGCAGCGCCGCCTCGTTGGGAACTCCCTGGTCCCACAGTTTGATCGGCGGAACCATCAGTCCCTCTTCGTACACCGTGGTGGCGCCGGACGGCATGGAGCCGGGGCAGCAACCGCCGATGTCGTCGTGGTGACCGAATGCCTGAACGAACGCAACAACTTTCGGCTCGGCATCGGGGGTGACGCGGGCGAAGACAGGCACCGTGACGCAGAGGTCGGGGAGATGGCCGATGCCACCTTCGGACAGGTAGACGTCGTTGTGGAAGTACACGTCTCCCGGCTTCATCGTCTCGAGTGGGAAGTCCCGGGCGATCGGATGAACCAGGGCGGAATACGAACGGCCCGTGAGCTTGCGGAGGTTCCGGTCGTGAATACCGGCGCGGAAGTCGTGAGCGTCACGGATCATCGGTGAGCGCGAGGTGCGCGAAATGGAGGTCTCCACCTCCATTTCCACGCTGGCGAGGTAACCGGCGACGATCTCGACCAGAATCGGGTCAGGTGACGCGCCGTCGGTAGCGGTGAGTCGGTACGGCTTGGCCGCGGTGGCAGCAGCAGCATCGAGAATGGCGGTCATCACTTCACTCCGTTCGAGTCGGAAGACTTCGAGATACGAATGTTCCCGAAGGTGTCGATACGTGCCGAGAATCCGGGGTGGATCGGGACAGTCGAGCTGAACTCCTCGATCACGGCCGGTCCTTCGATGACGTCACCCGCACCGAGCAGTGTGCGGTCGTAGGTAGCAGTTTCGACCCAGCTGTCGAAATACGATTGCCGCGAACCGGTTCGGGCGGTGTCGGCGCCGGTGCCGGCGGGGATCTCCTTGAGCGTCGGACGCTTGATCGGGCCGATGCCGCTCACGCGCAGGTTGACCCATTCCACGTGCTGCGACGGGTCTCCCCGGAAGTCGTAGCCGTACAGTTCGCGGTGCGCCTGGTGGAACGCCTCGGCCGCGTCGTCCATGATCTGCGCCGTGACGGTACCTTCCGCCACCGGGACGCGCACCTCGAATGCCTGACCGAGGTAGCGCAGATCCGCAGTACGGGAGTACTTGCGCTGCGTCTCGTCGAAACCCTCTTCGGCAAGCGCGATCTCGGCTTCGCCGGCCAGCGCGTCGAACTGGCTCTGCAGGTCTTCAGCCTTCAACCGGTCGTGACGACTGACATGCGTCTGGACGTAGTCGTTGCGGACATCGACCGTCAGCAGACCGAACGCGGAGACGTTACCCGGATTGAGCGGGACGAGAACGTCTTTCAGACCCAGGATGTCGACGAGACGGCAGGCGAGCAGGGAGCCGGAGCCGCCGAACGTCACGAGGGTGAAGTCGCGAACGTCGAGGCCACGCTTGACGGTGATCTGACGCAGGGCGTTGGCCTGGTTCCACGCCGAGACCTCGAGGACGCCGACCGCGCACTCCTCGAAGCCCAGACTGAGCTGTGTTGCAAGCTCTTCGAGGCCCTTGCGAGCCAATTCCGTGTCGAGAGGAATCTCGCCACCGAGTAGGTGGGGTGGGATGCGACCGAGCAGGACGTGCGCGTCGGTGATGGTCGGTTCGCTGCCGCCCTTGCCGTAGCACAACGGTCCGGGATCGGCGCCGGCCGACTGCGGGCCGACTCGGAGGGTGTGTTCCGGCGTCATCCACGCGATCGACCCACCACCGGCGCCGACGGTCACGACGTCGATCATCGGGATCTTCGACGGGTAGTTGCCCACTCGCCCTTCGGTGGTCAGCGCGGGCTCGCCGCGAACCACGACGGTGACATCCGTCGACGTTCCGCCGCCGTCACAGGTCAACACCTGCTCGACGCCGGCGGCGTCGGCGATCAGCGCAGCACCGAGGGCTCCGGCGGCGGGTCCCGACAGGACTGTCGTAATAGGCTGGTGAACAACCTCTTTGGCCGAGAGGACACCGCCGTTGGACTTCATGACGTAGAACGGGATGTCGCGGGGTTCGCCGTCGGTGGTCGAGAACTCACGCAGACGATTCGCGATGTTGTTCACGTAGTTGCGGATGTTCGGCTTGACCGCGGCGTCCACGAGTGTGGTGATGGACCGCTCGTATTCGCGGTACTCACGCAGCACCTGGCTCGAGATGCTCACCGTCGCATCGGGGAAAACTTCGAAGAGGATGTCGCGTACGCGCTCCTCGTGCGTCGGATCGGCGTACGAGTGCATGAGGCAGACGCCGATGGTCCGGATCCCGCGGTCCTTGAAGAACTGCGCTGCGCTGCGAACGCTCTCTTCGTCGAGCGGACGAATCTCGCTGCCGTCGAAGGAAAGGCGTCCACCGACGGTGCGTACACGATCGGCGGGGACGATGCGTTCGGGCTTGACCCAGAAGTACGAGTTGCCGTAACCGTCCGGCACCGACTGACGAGCGATTTCGAGAACGTGCTCGTAGCCCTCGGTGGTGATGAAGCCGAGGTTCTCGACCTTGCCTTCGAGCAGTTTGTTCGTCGCTACGGTCGTACCGTGGCTGACCGCACCGATCGAGTCGCCACTCTCACCGAGCTTGGCGAGTACCTTCTCGATACCGGCGAGAAAGCCCTCGGCGGGGTCCGCCGGGGTGGACGGGGTCTTGGTGGTGACGATGGCGCCGGTTTCGTCGTCCACTGCCACGATGTCGGTGAACGTTCCGCCGGTATCGATACCGACCCGAATCTTCCTGGGTTCCACGCTTCCTCCTGAGATCTTTGGCTCGTCTCGTCTGGTACCGATCGACGGTTGCGGCCTAGCCGGTAAGTGGCTCGTACCTGACGTGTAGAGCTATTCCACAGGTTCGGAAGAGCGGATTCTTTGTCACAATTCGCCGAATCGGGGGACCAAGGTTCGGCGCACGATCACGAGC